>QHUE01000071.1 GCA_003221825.1 Gemmatimonadota bacterium | reverse complement strand
TACCTCGGACTCAAGTGCCGCGATGAGTTCCCTATCACCCGCGGCGCCGTGAAGCGCGGCGGGTTCGTTGCGGCCGTAAGCGGCAAGCGTCGCGGCAAAGGATCGTCCCGCGAGCAGTCGCCCTATGCCGAGATGTGCGCCGGTATCAAGCTCGTCGTGGCGGAAAGCATCGAGCGCATCTACCGCGAGAACTGCCAGAACCTCGGCGTGCTGACGACGACCGACTTTGTGATGCTCGACAAAGTGCGGCGCGGGGAGGATATCCCGCTCTCGGCGTTCACCGCCGGCGAGGGCGAGATCACCCGCGGCATCATCGAGCACGGCGGGCTATTCAATTACAACATGGCGCGCCTGCGGGGCGAGGTCGTGCTCCATCCGCCGGAGACCACGCCGCGGGCGATGACGCTGGGCGAGAAGATTCTGGCGCGCCGCTGGGTCGTCGATCCGGCGAAGGGCAAGATCGGCGTGCCCGCGGTGAAGCCCGGTGACGAAGGGTTCGTACTCACCGACATCCGTTTCAGCCACGAGTACGTGACGCCGATGGCCGCGATCTTCTTCGAGCAGCTCGTGGGGAAAGACGCCAAGGTCAACGATCCCGGCTCGATCCTCATGTTCCGCGACCATCTCACGTTCCTGCCGGAGGCGATGACGCCGGAGCGCGTGAAGGAAGGGTTGCTCGACGTGGCGCTGCAGCTCGAGAAGAAGCAGCGCGAGTTTGCGACAGCCCAGGGGATCAAGCTCTACGGCGAGCTGCGCCTCGGCCACCACGGCTCCGAGGCGATCTGTCACTCGAAGATTCTCGAGGCGCACGCGCTCCCCGGTCAGGTGATCATCGGCTCCGATTCGCACACGCCGCACGCCGGCGCCGTGGGCTGCGTGGCGTTCGGCGTCGGCACGACCGCCATCTTCAACTCCTGGATCACCAGGGACGTCCGCCTGCAGGTGCCGGAGACGGTGAAGGTCGTGATCACCGGCCAGAAGCCCGACAACGTCACCGCCAAAGACTTCATGCTCGAGGTCCTGCGCCATCCGTACGTCAAAACCGGCAAGGCGATCGGCAAGCTGGTGGAGTACTGTGGCGATGCTGTCGAGGCGCTGTCGGTCGACGAACGCGCCACGATGACCAACATGACGGCCGAGGTGGGTGGGTTCACGGGCTACGTGGCCCCCGACGACAAGACCGTTGCATACCTGATGGACTACCGCCGGATGTCCCGCACCGAGGCCGAGCGGCTGTGCGCCGGGCTCACGAGCGACCCTGGCGCCGAGTACTGCGAGGTCATCGAGATCGATGCGGCGAGCGTTCGCCCGATGATCGCGTTGCCGGGCGACCCGGGGAACGGGCTCCACATCGACGACGTCGCGCACCGCATCAAGGTCGACATCGCATACGCGGGGTCCTGCACGGCCGGCAAGAAAGAAGACATGGACATGTACGCCCGGGTGCTCGCCGAGGCGGCGGGGCGCGGCGAGCGGGTGGCGCCGTGGGTGCGCTTCTTCATTCAGTGTGGGTCGCAGGACGTGAAGCGGTACTGCGAAGAGCGCGGCTACCTGGACGTCTTCCGGCAAGTGGGCGCCACGTTCCTCGAGCCCTCGTGCGGTGCCTGCATCAATGCGGGGCCGGGGGTGTCGAAGACGCGCGAAGAGGTGACGATCAGCGCGATCAACCGCAACTTCCCGGGGCGCTCAGGCCCCGGTCAGCTCTATCTCGCCAATCCGTACACGGTCGCGGCGTCGGCTATCACCGGCTACATCACGGTCTGGTCGCCTGGGATTGTCCTGGAGACTGCTCGCTAGGGCAGGGTTCCGCGGATCTGGACCTTCACAGCGCGTGCGCCGCTCCCAAAGTCCAGCGCCGATGTCACCGTCGTCGTCGAATCCGGAACCAATTTCGCGGTAATCGTCAAATCTCCGTTCAACGTGCCGCGAGCGACGTTGAACGTCGCTGTCCCGCGCGCGGTGCCATAGGCGCTCGAGGTTGTATGCAAATGCCCACCCCGCGAGAGCCAAGTCGTTACGGTCGAATCGGTGGCCTGGTGGATCACAAAACCGGTCCCCGTGCCCGCCGTGTCGAGCGTGAAGCGTGACCACAGCGAGTCCATGACCGGCGCGCGGCCCGACCCGAGCAGGAAGAACACGGTGTCCATCGTGTTCGTGGCGGCCTGGTAACCTTTCCAGGCCAGGATCGCGGTCAGATTGCTCGTCACGTGCGACCCGCCCTGCGTCGCATCGATGTCGAACTCTATTCCTACGACCCGGGTAGTGTCCGACCCCGCCGGGATGCGCGTTGCGCGATCCATGAAGGGGAAGACGAGGGCCGACATCAGCGCGTAGAGGCCAGAGTCACCGGTGAACGCCGGGTCCAGAGCGGTGTCGTGCACGAAAGCAGAGTCGAGCGCCATGCGGACGGCGATCAGCTCAGGTCCGGGAATCGCGTCGGGATCGACGCCGCCGGCATCCGAGCACGCAACGACAGCCCCGGCGCAGGCGAGGGAGAGCAACATTTTTCTCATGTGGGAGAATATGGCGCTACTGTGCGCCACCCGTAATGGTCACGACTTGATCGCGATACGGGCGCAGTGAGTCGCGCTGATACACGCTGCGGGGATTCCACAGCACCCACGTTCTGATGCCCAGCTCTTCGGCCGCGCGGATCTGCTCGCGGATCTCGTGCGGCGTGTAGCGCGGCTTGCGCCGGCCAAGCGTGAACGCCTGGAGGAAAGGACGAATCGTCGCGGCCCTGGCGAGCGGCCGCGAGCGCTCGAGCGCTTCGCTCAACGCATGGAAGACGACGCGATACGGCTCGCCGTTCGGCCACGCGAGGCCATAACTGCCCTTGTAGTAGTGGCTGGGGTACACCATCGGTAACACCACGTCGGCCACCGAGACGAAGTCTTCCCACACCTGGCCGATTCCCAGGTCACCGGTCGCGGCCGACGTCAGGCCAAAAATGTCGAACGTGACCGGGACGCCGAGGGGTTGAATCCGCTGGGTGAGAATGGCGATCCCCGCCTGCACACCCTCGCGCTGCGTCTCGCCCCGTTTGCGCGCGGCGAAGACCGCCTGCGCCAACGCTTCCTTGGGTTCGTCGGGGAACCGCACGTAGTCGAATTGCACCTCGTTGAAGCCGAGCCGTACTGCTTCCTGCGCGAGCTGCGCGGCGTAGATCCAGACCGAATCATTGAACGCGTCCACCCATGCGGTGCCGATCCGATCGCGCCACAACCCGCTCCCATCGCGATTCTGCACCGACCATTTGGGCCGGTGTTCGGCGAGCAGCGGATCCTTCGCGACGACGATGCGCGCAATGGCATAGATGTCGTGCGCGCGCAACGTGTCGAGCCGCGACTGCACGTCGCGCGTGCGCACGCACTTGGTGGCGCCGATCTCCTGCGCGACCTTGACCTCGGAGGGATACAGCAGGCAGCCCGTGTCGTCTTTCACGTCGACGACGAAGCCGTTGATCTCGGTGGAGTCTGCCAGCCGGACCAGCTGCGCGAGCTTGCCTGAGCCAAACGCCCACGCGTTCACATACAGCGCTTTGATCGGCTGCGCGGCTTGCGCATTCTCGAACAGGGGATCCGGCAGGACGTAGCGCAGCTCGACGCCGCGCAGCTGCATCGTCTCGGGCGACGTCGGCAACTGTTGGGCAAAAAGGCCGCGACTTGATGTCGCGGCCCAGAGCAAGATAGCGCTTGCTTGCCGAGCCAACTTCATAGGGGCAACCAACATAGGAAATTGACCCCTGACTGGGCAAGGATTGGTCTCACTTGAGACGTAAGCTGTTGAATAGCAGCGGGTAAGACGCGATGCTCTGGCCGCGATATTGCGGCCGGATCCCGAACAGGATGACGTGTCCCGTTCCTTGTTGCACATCGAGGATCGCGGCCTTTCCGGCGATGCGTTCGGGATGCAGTACCCAGCCCGAGAGCAAGACGCGCGTCGGATCTTCCGGCCAGCGACCGATCACGTGCGTCACGGTGGAGTCGAGCACTTCAAACGCCGGACCTCCTTGAAACCAGCCGACCGCTTCGCGCGGCATGCCGCGCGCGACCGCATGCGACGTGTCGAGCTCGAGCCGGAAGATCGACCCCGGTGCGTAGAAATCCTCGTCACTAATCGCTTCGAGCACGTTGCGCACCGGCAAGAGCAGCGCCTGAATCGCAAATCGGCTCGCCTCATTCAGCGCGATGAGCGTCCCGCCGTCCGTGACGAACTGTCGCAGTGCGTCGCTCCCGTCGGGACCGATGCCACCGGCGTACGGCGCGGGATAGCGCGGCGGCAACCCTTCGAGGATCTCGCTCGGGCGTTGATCCGGCAGGATGATCACGTCGAACTGGTCGCGCAGCTTGCCTGCGCGCACCACCGAATCGACGAGCGACGTGTACGGCACCTTCCAGGTGTCGAATACCCAGCGCGTCCACCCCTCATCGATCGTCGCGTCGTAGGATTTGTAGAGGCCGATACGGACCGCAGGCTCCAAGTCCGTTTCATGCAGCGGTGGGACGGGGGACACGATCCGCGGCGTGATCGGCGCGGACAACGGCACGCGTAACGAGTCGTTGGCCGCAATCGCGGTCACACCCATGAGCAACGGCAGGGTGTGCGCGGTGACGTCATACGGCCGCTCCGGCGGCCCGCCGGGATACTGCCGGCGGTCGGGGTAGTGCTGCACCTCGAGCAGTGTCTTGGCGAACGCCGCGTACGGTTGCCGTAACACGATGACATACGTTCCGGCTGCATGGCGCTGGCCCTGGAGGCTGAACGATTGCAGTGCGGTGCGAATCTCGACGCCGCCGCGCCGCAGGATCCCCAGCATCGCGCTCAGCGCGACCGAGTCCTGGCGGGCGGGGATGACGTAGGCGTACGGCCATTCCCGCCAGCCGCGGACGGCATGCGTCTCGACGTTGAAGAAGTTGGCAAGCCAGCGCTCGCGCTCGCGCGCCGCATGGACGAGCAGCGCGTAGGCGCCTTCCGTCTGATACGAGACGATGTCGCGCAACGACCAGCGGCCGCCGCGCCAGGGATTCGTGAAATTCCACGACCGCTCACGCGGGTTGTAGCCGCGCGCGCGCGCCTGCAACCGATCGAACGGGATGTCGACCGGCGTCGCAAGGTCCGCGCTCGCCGTCTCGGACAGAATCCGCACACCGCCGTGGTAGTGCTGATAGGCGCGAGCCGGCGTCCAGGCGTCGTACGTCGAGTTGATCGAAATCCCCGTCTTGCCCTGACCGGCGAGCTCCCACGCCATCGCGCTGCCGAGCGCGTTCACGCCGTCGATGAGCAGCGGATCGACGTTCGGTTCGACGGGGTCGAGGTAGGGCGGCAGAAACAGGCGGGCGCCGTTCGCATCCATTTGATGGATGTCATGCACGATCTGCGGATGCCACACGTTGTACAGCGAGTCGACGGTGAGCCGCGTTTCGACCTGGGTGAACGCGTACCAGTCGCGGTTGTTGTCGTGGCCGGCGTAGTGGTGGTACAGCTCCGGCGGTGCCGTGCCCTCGGCGGTGGTGCCGAGTGTGCGATTGTACCACTTGGCCACGATCGTGACCCCGTCAGGATTCAACGAGGGGACGAGCCAAAGAATCACATTGTCGAGAATGGCCCGCGTCGTGGCGCCCGTGTCGGTCGCCAGACGGTACGCGAGGGCCACCGGCGAGAGATGGCCGCCGACCTCCGTGGAATGGACGCTGGACGTGATGAGAACGATCGTCTTGCCCGCCTGCAGGGCGTCGCGCGCGGCGCGACTCGTCCGAAATGTGCGGGGATCGGCGAGGTTGGCGTTGAGCTGCCGGTAATAGTCGAGCCGCTTGAGGTTTTGTGGACTCGAGATCACGAGCGCGATGAACGGTGCGCCGAGTGTGGTCTTGCCGAGCTCCCGGTAGTCGACGCGATCACTCGCTTTGGCGAGCGCCTCGAAATAGCGCACGAGGACGGGCCATTCGACGAGCTTGCGATCGTCACCCGGCTCGAACCCGAGCACCGACCGCGGCGTCGGGATGACGGCGGCGGCGATGGGGCGGCGAGCGGCGGGGGCGGGGGCGGGGGGCGGCGCAGGGCGGCGAGCCCGGCGCTGTTGTGCAGCCGCCGGCACCGCCAGCAGGACGGCTGCTAGCGCCAGGACGATGCTGCGCCGGAGCGTCAATGCTGACTCGTCGTCGAGGCGGGCGCTGCTTCGCCCGTGCCGATCCAGTGCGCGAACCAGGTCCGGATCCGCTCCAGCCGGTCGACGAGCAGCCACGGCGGTCCGGTGCGCGACAACCCGTGGAAGGAGCGCGGATAGCGCACGAATTCCGCCGGGATCCCGCGTTTGCGCAGCGACATGAAGAGCTGCTCGGCGTCGGTTATCGGCACGCGCTTGTCGTCTTCGGAATGCACGATGAGCATCGGGGTGTGCATCTTGGTCGCGTAGGCCATCGGCGAGAGGACGCGATAGAGGGAGTCGCTCTCCCACGGCGCACCCTTGAACTCGAACTCGGTCAGCCCCTGCGCATCGGACGATCCGTACCAGGAATACCAGTTGTAGATCGAGCGGTCGGTTTGCGCCACGCGGAATCGGCCGGTGTGACCGACGATCCAGTTCGTCATGAAGCCACCGTAGGACCCGCCGAGCACCGCCATGCGCGTCGTGTCCACGCCGCCCTTGGCGCGCGCGATCGCGACGTCGACCGCCTGCATCAGATCCTGGTAGTCCTCCATCCCCCAGCGGGCCCGTGTCGAGAAGGTGAACGCATGCCCGTACCCGGTCGAGCCTCTCGGATTCGTGAACAGCATCCAGTAGCCCTGCCCCGCCAGCATCTGGAACTCGGGAAACAGCACATTGCCGTAGCTCGAATGCGGTCCGCCGTGGATGGACAGCACCAACGGATAGCTCTTCCCCGGCTGATAGCCGTACGGCTTCATCAGCCACCCTTCGATCTTCAAGCCACCGACGCCGGTGAACCAGAACGTATCGGCGGGAATGACTGTGACCTGCTTGACGAGCGAATCGTTGAACGACGTGAGCCGGCGTTCGGAGCCGCGGCCGAGCGGAGTCACGTACAGCTCCGTTCCATGCGTGATGTCGCTGGCGGTGTAGGCGAGCGCACGCCCGTCGGTACTGAGCGTGAAGCCGCGCAGCTGACGCTCTCCCGTGGTCACCTGACGAACGGAGCCACCGGCTGCCGCCACGGCGAACAGATGCACGTTGCCGTTGCTCTCGGCGTAGAAGTAGATCGTCCTGCCATCGGCCGAGAAGGCGGGGCTGCTGGGGTCGAGACTCCAATCTCCCGTGAGAGCTCGTGCGTTACCCCCGCTTGCCGGAACGGTGCAGATGTCGTTCTCCACGTCCGGGCCCTTCGAACACACGAACGCGATCGTCTTTCCATCCGGCGACCAGGCGGGGGAGCTGCTTTGCGGGAAACCAGTGGGAAGGGGGCGAGTCGTACCGTCGGCCACGTTGAGGAGGAACAAGCCCGGCCAGTTGTCTTTCCGCAATTCCAGATTCTCGGTGGAATCTTGGTCGAACGCGATCGTCTTCCCGTCAGGCGACCACGCCGGCGAGCTCTGACTGAGATCGCTGCTGGTGAGCTGGCGCGGCGTGCCACCGGCGAGTGGCACCAGGTAGAGATGGCTCGGCCGGCGCGTCTCGCGCGGCGGCAGGTAGCCCCGCTCATCGCCGACGATCGGAATCGAGGTGTAGACGCGGCCATCGAAGCGCTTCGGATCGGGTCCGCGGGTGATCGCCGTGGGCGAGACGCGCGTGCGCCACGTCTCTTTCTTGAGGCTGTCCGGCTCCTCGCCCCGCCACGTGTACGCGAGCCATTGCCCGTCCCGCGAGAACACCGGCATCGCGTGCACGCCTTTGATCTGGAACGCTTCGCCGCCGGGCGCAGCGGTGCGCAGGAACCAGATATCGTCGTCCGAGCCCTCACGCTTGCTCGAGAAAGCGAGCAGCGAGCCATCCGGCGACCAGTTCGGGTTCGACGCCTCGGTCGAGGGGCTCGTGTAGCGGAACGCAGGCGCGGAGCCGTCCGCGGGCGCCATCCAGATCTCGCTGTGGCGCCGGTCTTTGTCTTCGACGACGGTCGTGACGACGAACGCCACGCGACGCGCGTCGGGCGAGAGCGCGGGGCTGCTGACGACGGTCAGGCGATAGTAGTCGGTGGATTGCCAGGGCCGCTGTTGACTCGCGAGAGCGGCGGGCATAAGGAGGCAGCCAAGCAGCAGGGCATGTTGCAAACGCATACGCAGCTCGAGAGGATCGGGGCGACTGAAAATACAAGGGGTCAGGACAGTTTGCTTGTCCTGACCCCGGTGACCTGTTTACCTGCTGCGTCTGCTGCGTCTGCTGCGCCTGTTGCGTCTAGTTCAGCTTATGCAGCTCAACGCGCCGATTCTGCGCCCGACCATCCGGCGTCTTATTCGACGCGATGTAGCCGGATGCTCCAAACCCACGCGCCTTCATCCGCATTGGGCTCACGCCCTTGCGCGCGAGGTAGTGTTGCACCGCCCCCGCACGTCCCATCGACAGCCTCATATTCGTCAGCTTGCTGCCAGTCGAGTCGGTGTAGCCTGCGATCTCGATGCGAATCTCCGGATTCGCGACGAGTGAGGCGGCCACTTGGTCGAGCACGGCGTAGGAGGACGCCGTCAGCACCGACCGGCCGGTCTGGAAATTCACGCCCTGCAGGATGAGCGTGGGACGCGCCGGCGGCGCGCCGGGGGGCGCCGGGGTGACCGCGCGCTCCTCGAACAGCAGCAGGCAGCCGAACTGATCGACGCGCGATCCGGGCGGCGTGTTGGGGCACCGATCCTGTGAATCGACCACGCCGTCGCCATCGGTGTCGTGCTCGATGGGGCAGCCGTTGGCATCTACCTGAATCCCCACCGGCGTATTGGGGCACTTGTCCAGACTGTCGGGCACACCGTCCTTGTCGGTATCGGCCGGACAGCCGAACGCATCGACCGGTGTCCCAGGAGGTGTGTTCGGACAGCGATCGATCCCGTCGAAGACCTTGTCGCCGTCGGAATCCGACGGGCACCCACTCGCATCGACGGTCGCGCCGGGTGGCGTGTCCGGGCACTTGTCGAGTCCGTCCCAGACGCCGTCATGATCGGAATCGATCGGGCACCCGGTGGCATCGACCTTCGCGCCAGCGGGCGTGTCGGGGCATTTGTCGAGCAAATCGTTCACACCATCGCCGTCGGAATCAGCCGGGCCGGCTGGCGCAGCCGCCGCAGCCGCTGCGATCGGGCAACCCTTGGCGTCGACTGCAACGCCCGCGGGTGTGTCGGGACATTGATCGATCCCGTCGAACACTTTGTCGCCATCCTGATCGTGCGGGCAGCCCGTCGCATCCACCGTCGCGCCGGTCGGCGTGTTGGGACATGCATCGATGCCGTTCAAGACGCCATCGCCATCGGCGTCGGCGGGACAACCGCGCTTATCGACCGTCGCGCCGCGCGGAGTATCGGGGCAGGCATCGTTCTTGTCGGCGACCCCGTCGTGATCCGCGTCCGCCGCCGGCGCGGCGTCCGGCTGGAAGAACGCAAATCCCGCCGAAGCAACCAGGTGAGTGGCCTTCTGGCCGAAGGTGCTGTTCGTCTGGGGCGTGTAGATACCGCGCGCCTCGAAGCGCAGCGCGAAGCGCGAGCTCATGTAAAACTTTGCGCCGGCCCCGCCGTGGAACCCGCCGTCGGTGAAGCGATAGGGATTCGTGGCGCCGAAATCGAGCCGCGAGTAGCCGCCCAACACGTAGATCGTCATCCGGCTCGCGTTGAGTGTGTTTATGACCAGGCTGCCGGCGCCGATCATCGGCTCGATTTGCGTCGACGCGGTGACGTCCTGCGGCGACTGGAATAACGCCTCCACTTCAAGGCCGATCATCGGAGTGACGGCGTACGAGAAGCGCACGCCGCCCCCGATCTTGTCCGCAAGGCCGAACGTCTTGTCGTATTTCGTGAACGCTCCGAACAATCCGACTTCGTAGCGGCGATCGTACTGCGCCTCCAGCCGGGACCCGGTGATCGCCGTGACCAGCAGTATTGCGGCAAGCGTTCTCACGTTTGGCCTCCGCCTCAGTTAGTCTGCCGCAGCTCGACGCGCCGGTTCTGGGCCCGTCCGGCCGCCGTGGTATTCGGCGCGACCGGCTGAGAAGGGCCGTACCCCTTCGCGACCATGCGTTCGAGTGCAACGCCCTTCTGCGCCAGGTAAGTGCGCACCGCATCGGCACGCGCTTGCGACAAGACAGTATTGGTCGCCGCCGAGCCCGTGGCGTCGGTATGGCCGCCGATTTCGATCTTGATATCGGGGTTGGCAACGAGCGACGCCGCCACGATGTCGAGAATCGTATACGAGTCAGGCTTCAATGCCGAGCGGCCCGTCTCGAACGTCACGCCACGGAGGACAACCGGTGTCTTTGCCTCCGTAAAGAGGATCGGGCACCCGGCCGCATCCACGCGCGTGCCGGCTGCCGTCCCGGGGCACTTGTCCTTGGTGTCGTCTACGCCGTCCCCATCCGTATCCGACGCGCGCTGGCAACCCGCCGTATCCACCTCGGTCCGCGCCGGCGTGTTGGGGCACTTGTCGATGCCGTCCGGCACGCCGTCGTGGTCGCTATCGACCGGGCAGCCGTTCGTGTCGACGGTCGCACCAGCCGGCGTGTTCGGGCACTGGTCGGGACCGTCCGGGACGCCGTCCCGGTCGGAATCGGTGGGACAGCCTTTCGCGTCCACCCGAGCACCGGTCGGGGTGTTGGGACACTTGTCGATTCCGTCGTTCACACCGTCAGCATCCGAATCCTTGGGGCAACCGCGGGCGTCGACCTCGGCGCCCTCGACCGTGTTGGGACAGGCGTCGAGCCCGTTGTAGACCTTGTCGTGGTCGGAGTCGCTCGGGCATCCCCGCGCATCGACGACGGCGCCGGCCGGCGTCCCCGGACACGCATCCTTCTTATCGGCAACCCCATCCTGGTCGGTGTCACGAAACGAGTTTGGCCCGGTGAAGATCGAGAGCCCCACGGAGCCGACGATATGCCCTGCCCAATTGCCGCCGGAGAACCCGGTGCTGGGGGAGTAGATGGCGCGGCCTTCGAGCCGGAGCGCGACCTGCTCGCCGAGGAAGATCCGGTCGCCGATTGCGCCGTGAAAGCCGTTGTCCGTGAAGCTGAAGCCGGGGTTGGCACCGAACGCGAGTCGAGTGTAGCCGCCCAGCATATAGAAGAGGTTGTGCTCGTTGCCCATGTTGAGGACCAGACTGCCGCTCCCGAGCGCCAGTGTTGCATTCGCGCCGCCGGTCTTCGGTGTGGGCTGCTGGTATCCAATATCGAACTCGAAACCGACGGCGGGGCTGAAGAAGTATCCCAGACGCCCGCCGCCGCCGATTTGATTGTCCAGCATGAACGCGCGGTCGTAGCGTGTAAACGACCCAAACGCGCCGATTTCGAATTGATGCGTGTGTTGACCGACGCACAGGGCAGGAACGGTGTTGAGGCACAGTAGCAGCAGTGGCGTCCGCGCGCGCATGTCGCTCCCCGGGGTTGGCGGCACTCCACTTTAATAATCGGTGCGCCGTGAAGAAACCCCTGTAGCGCCGGTCACCAGCCGGCGGGTCTAGGGGTGGCCGTTTCCCCCGCGGATGAAGCGGAGGGCCTGCGAGAGCTGTTCGGCGAGGCTGGACAGTTCGGTGGCGCCGTGGGCGAGGTCCTGGATAGCGCGCAGCTGCTCGGCGGCTGCCGCCGCGACCGCCTCCGCTTCCTGACTGGACGTCTGGGCTCCCGCGCGTGCCTGGCCGAGCGACTCGGTAATGCGCGCGGCCAGTTCGGCATTCTGGCGCCCGACCTCCGCCACCTGTTTACCGGCGCGCGCCGTCTCGGCGGCGGCCTCGGCGATCCGATCGAGGTCCTGTACCCACGCCGCGGAGCCCTGGACGACTTGGCCGAGGTCGCCGCGGATCCGCTCGATCAGCTGCGCGGCGCGGTCCAGCGCACGGCGCGTGTCCTGGACCGCCTTCCCGACATTGCGCGCCTCGCGGCCGCTTGCCTCGGCGAGTTTGTGGACCTCATCGGCCACGACGGCGAACCCCCGCCCATGAATTCCCGCGCGCGCGGCTTCAATCGTCGCATTGAGCGCCAGCAGGTTCGTCTGGTTCGCGACGAAACCGATCGTCTCGGAAAACTTTTCGACTTGCGTCGCCACCTCGCGCAGCCGTGCGACTTCCGCGGCGCTTTCCTCGGTGGTGGCCCCGAGATCGGTCAGCTGGCGGACCGCCTGTTGTGTGGCGGTGCGTACGCGGTCGGTCGTCTTTTCCATTTGCGAGCCCGCGTCGCGCGTCCGAGCACCGGCCGCCGAAAGCTCGGCGGCGCTGTCCTTCAGCTGTCCGGCCTCGCGCGCGGCGGTGCTGACCAGCGTCGCTGCCTGTCCCGCACCATGACTGGCACGCTGGGCGGACGCGGCAACTTCCTCGCTGGACGCCTGGATCTCCTCGGTCGTTGCGGTCAGCGTCTGCACATACTGCATCGTCTGATCGGAGGCGCCCGTCACGGGGCGCAGCGAGCCGTCGATCGCGACCATCAGTGCGAGCTGTGGTGCGAGCAGCTCGAGGAGTTCCCCGTCCGATTGCCGGTACATCGCGGGATCGGAGTGCCGCACACTCCACAACCCGACGAGCTGCCCGGCATGATAGAGCGGGACCAGCATTTCCGATCCGGGCGTCTCGGCACCCGGCACCACGACCTGATCCCTGGCGAGGCCGTGCGCGACGACGGGTCGGCGCAACCGCAGCGCCTCGCCCGTAAGGCCGGCGTCGGCATCAAATCGAAACGTGCTGCCCGGCTGCGCCGCCGTGTCGGCGACGAGCTCCATTTGCCGGGTGCGTGGATCGTAGCGGGCAAATCCCATCTGCTCCCACGGCACCAGCTGCCGTGTCAGCTCCTGCACTCGTTGGAAGCTGTGACTCAGCGTCAGCTCGGCGGCGATCACCTGGGCGAGTCGCTGGATCAGATGCAGCTCGTCGGCGCGGACACCGAATCGCAGCACATGCAGGCTGCCGGCCGTTCCCAGCGCCAGGGCTCCAAAGAGGAGGACCCGCGTGCTGCCGGGAATCACCGCGTGGACGGCGGCCAGCCAACCCAGCGCCAACGCCGCGGACACGAGGTAGACGATTGACTCCCAGCGCAGGGTGAGCCGCGCGTCGACCCACGCGATCGTCTGCCCGAGTGCCAGCTCGAGGTAGAACGTTCCGTTTACGATGACCGGCAACAGCACGATGGTGAACGCGACGATCCAGGCGTTGTCGGCAGACAGCGCCGCCCCCGCGGTCGCGCCGCTCACGCGGGCATACATGAGGCCAACGAACGTCGATCCGGCGGTGAGATGGGCCGCATTCCCCAGCGCCGTGCGGACGGGCAGGCGACGCAGCAACACGTCGCCCACGAGCATGGCAAACGGCGCCACAATGGCGGCGAACGCCCACCCGCGATCGAGAATCGCGAACAGCATGGCGCCGAGGACGTAGGAGGAGAAGCCATTGCCGGGAAGCGCGATGCCGTAGCGACGGGTGATCGCGGCGACGAGGACCAGCAGCGCACCAGCGAGCGGCAGATTCTCGCCGGCGGGCACCCAGCCATAGACGTAGGCGGCAAGTCCGGCGCCGAAACTGACGAGCGCGGCGATGGCAACGACTACACGAACGATCAGCGCGGGCCGCATGAGCTGTGGCGCAAAGTCGGCGCCGTGGCGCGGTGTGTCAAGCGCGACTATCGTTCACGCCATGACCGTCACAATTGAATACTGCGTCATCTGAAATTACGAACCTCGGGCCACCGGTCTGGCGGCCGAAATCCGTGACGTGTACCCGCACGCTGAGGTGCGGTTGGTTCAATCCTCGGGCGGCGTCTTTGAGGTCGACGTCGACGGGCGCCGAGTCTACTCCAAGAAGTCGACCAAGCGCCATGCCGAACCGGGCGAAGTGGTGCGGCTGATTCGCGAGGCTGGCTCCGGTACGCAGTGAGAATTGCGATCTCCACCGGCGGCGGTGACGCGCCAGGACTGAACGCCGTCATCCGGGCCGCAGTGCTCAGCGCGGTGCACCGCGGCTGGGAGTGCGTGGGGATCAAGCGGGGGTTCGGCAGCTTACTCGGCGAGGGTGAGCTGATGCCCTTGGGCCCGCACGAAGTCCGCGGCATCACCCACCTCGGCGGCACGATCCTCGGCACGTCCAATCGCGGCAATCCTCTCAAGTGGCGCATGCAGCGGCCGGACGGCAGCTGGGAGGAGCGCGACCGCACCGAGGAGCTGCTGGAGTCGTTCCGCGCTAATCGTCTCGACGCCCTCATTGCGATCGGCGGAGAGGGCACCCTGGGCATCGTCCTGAGTCTCTGGAAGAAGGGACTGCCGGTCGTGGGCGTCCCCAAGACGATCGACAACGACGTCGGCGGAACAGTCGCGACGTTCGGTTTCGACACCGCCGTTTCCACGGCGACCGACGCGATCGACAAGCTGCACTCGACTGCGGAAAGCCACGAGCGCGTGATCGTCGTGGAAGTGATGGGCCGCAACGCGGGCTTCATCGCGCTCAATTCGGGAATTGCCGGGTCCGCCGACGTGATCCTGATTCCCGAAATCCCTTTCGACATCGACAAGGTCTGCGACAAGATCCGCCGCCGCGAGGCGGAGGGACGCCATTTCAGCATCGTGGTGGTGGCGGAGGGGGCAGCGCCAAAGGGCGGCACGGTCTCGCTGGTCGATCCCGCCGAGCGACAGTTCGGGATGATGGTGGCGCTACAACCGCCGCGGATCGTCGCCGTGCCGCTCGAAGAGGCGCTCGCGACCCCCCGTCGTGTACCGCTCGACTCCGACAGCATCGCAACGGCGAGGGACCTGGGTGTCAGCTTCGGAGACTGAACCGAGACATTTGTAGCAATCGACGGACACACCGGTCCCGATCGCAGCGTCGCATAACATCCTATGAAATAATCACTTACGACGCCAGCCCGGCATGGCACGTCTCTTCCCTAGGAGGAGCGCATTCAAGGAGGCACCATGAAACGCATCGTCATTATCGTCGGGCTGTTGCTCGGTCTTGCCAGCGGCGTCGCAGCGGCCCAAACCCGGGTCGGCATCTCGTTGAGTTTTGGAGATCCGAACTTCGCCGGACAAGTCGTGATCGGCCGGCCGTATTACTATCGCTACGCCCATCCGTACTACTACTACCGCTATCCCCCGTTTTACTATGCGCCACGGGTGATCGTGGTGCGGCCGTATCGCTACCACGCGCGCCGGTATCATCGTCGGGGGTGGTAGACCTGCGAGTTGAGTGAGAGGCGCCCGAACACGGCGCCTCTCGCTTTTCTATATTCCAGTAGTGCGCATATCCCGCGACCACTTCCTCCCCCCCGATCCCCAGGCATTTCTCGCAGCGGAGCCGTCCACAGGGCGGGTCATCGTCATTGCACCGACCCGCGCCGCCTGCGAAACGATCGAGCTCGCCCTCGGCCTGAAACTCGAGACGCTGCTCGAGCGCGAACATGGCGACGACATTCGCCGCCTGGCGGGAGGGGGCTCTGGTCAGGGCTTCGGAATCGTGGCGGGGACGGGCACGGGGAAGACGCTCGCCATTCGGAGCATGGCGGAGACGATCCTCAAGGCACCGCTGCGGGTGGGAGTGGTCAATCGCGAGCGGGAGGCCACGCCCGAGACACCCACTTGGAATGTCGTCATCATCACCACCGGAATCGCCCGCAGGTGGTTCCAAGACGGACTGATCACCGCCCAGGATACCCTGGTTGTGGACGAGATTCACCAGACCTCCGCCGAGATGGAGCTGTGTCTCGCGCTGGGGAAACGGGCGCGCTGCCGGTTCATCTGGCTGTCTGCGACCGTTGACCCCAGCTTCTACTCGGACTACCTCGACTCGGCCCAGGTTCTCGAGACCAGAGCGTTTGATCCAGCCAAGGCGGCGCAGGTAAACATCCTGGCGGAGCAACCCCTCGAGTTCTTGAACGATCGTTTCATAAAACGCGTCATGCGCGAGCGGCGGGGCGTCGCCGTGTTCGTTCCTACACGCGCCGAGGTGGAGCAGATCGCGAAGGAGCTAGGGGATCGCTGGCCCAATCTGGCCACGGCCTTCTACCACGGTGGCGAACCGATTCGCGTCATTCGCCCCTTTCTTGACGGTTTGGTCAAACGTCCGTTCCTCCTTGCAATGACCGCGGCGGGTCAATCTGCGCTCAACATCCGCGGCCTCGATACGGTCGTGATTTACGACGCCCGCTACACGAACGTCGTGGAGCGCGGTAAGAACGTGCTGACGCGCGCCTACTTGGGCGCCAACGAGATCCTGCAGATGGCGGGACGCGTGCACGGCCGCGTGCAGCACGGCGAGGTCTACATTCTGAGTGACCGAGACCTCGTCTTTGAGGAGCTCCGTCCCACCGCTCCCGAATTCCAGCTCGCTGGGGACGCCGAGCGCGTGGCGATCACGTGCGCCGCCATCGGAGTCGACGCCGCGGAGCTCGACTTGCCGGTCCCACTCGATCGCCGGGCGTACCGCGATAGCGTCGACGTGCTGACCGAACGAGGACTCATAGAGCACGGTAGACTAACGAGTTACGGCCGTGCGGTTGAGGCGATGCCGGTCGAGCGTCCCTGGGGGGAGCTGCTGTATCACGCCGAGCCGCCGCTCGTTCCCCTGGTCGCGGTCGCGTCCAACATCGAGTCACTGCATCGCATGACGAGGGAAGAACGGCAGCTGGGTGGCCTGATCGTACCGGGTTCCGATCACGTCACCGCCTACAACGTCTACGCGGAAGCGGTGAACAAGTACGGATACCTCGGCGAAGTGTATGGGCTGCCGCGACACCTCTTCCGTGAAGAGGAAATCGAGCGCTGGGCCGAGGACCGCGGCGTGCTCGTCAAGGCGATCGAAGACATCGCTCTGGGCACGGCATCGGTCTACCGTCAGCTCGAGGTCCCCCTCCCTGCCAAGCTGCCGCACGGTGACCGCAAGACGCTCGAGCTTTTTGCTGACCTTTTGGCCAAGATCATGCCGTTCGCACTCGTGATCGACGAGCAGACGGCCGATGGCCGGGAAGCGCGCGTCAGCCGCAGCTCCGTGTGCGGCAGCTGGGGCGCCATCGCCGGATCGCTCCGGTACTTCGCCGACCGGTTCGGTGTCCCGCGTGCCAGCATCGAAGGGACGCAGATCCCGGAGCGCGCCATTCGGCGGTATGCGCGCAAAGGCAGGCCCGAAGTGGTCTTCGAGCGGCAGCGGAGGCGCGAAGGTCTGATGGTCGTGCGGACCGTCGAGTACTTCGGTTTCACGCTCGAGCGGGAAGTCGAGCCCTTGCGGAGCCCGTTTCCAGACGAGCTCGTCGAGTCGGCCCGCCGCGCGCTGGCTGAGGCGCTACTTGCGGGCGAGACACCTCATCCGGATCAAGGAAAGGTCCGGCGGGCGTTGGAGCGGTTCGGTCACTACTGGCGGCGCTCAGGTGGCCGGCTGAGCCAGGCCGACAAGGAGCGGGTCGGCGAACAGATTGCAGCGCAGCTTTCAGGCGTGAACTCCTGGGATTCGTTCATCGGGAGTCGGGTTTCCTTAGACCCTGACGCGGCGATTTCCGAGGGCGAACGCCACCGACTCGACGCCCTGCCCTCATCAGTTTTCCTGTATGGCGATCGCGTTCCGTTGGATTACGACGTCGACCAGGGAGTGGGTGTCGTGCGGCTGCGTCTCAAGGAGGGTCAGGCGCGCCGGCTCCATCCAAAAGACCTACCGCCGTTCGACCGGCCGGTGCGCTTCACGGTGACCCGTGGCAAGCACGAGGCGGTCCGCGCCAGTTCGCTGGATGAGCTGCGACAGGGATTACGGAATCTCGGCAGCGGGCATCGGGCGCGAGTGACGCGCGGCGGCCGCCGGCCGAGACGACGCTAGCGCCTCGCGGTCACCTCGAGCAGGGTTAACCAGAGGGCATCATACGCGTCTCTCGCATCAGCGAGCGGAACGCCGGTCGCCAGCGCGACGGCACATCCGTCGACGACGGCTTCACGGGCTGCGTCTTCAAATGCCGCGTTCCTGGCCGATCGGTCAATCAGGCCGGCGGAGCACAGGCTGATCCAGGCGCGGGCCGTACCATCCTCCGCCTGACGGCGCAGCTCTTCCCAGCAGGCGTCGAGTCCGGCGGTTCCGGGGGCGCTCCGCCAGGCCTGCTCCAGCGCCGCGCTCCGCGAGGCCGCAATCTGGGAAGCGGCGGCCCGCAGCAACCGGCCGCGTGATGCGTAGTGATAGAGGATTAAGCCTTTCACGACCCCGGCGCGCCGTGCGACGGCGTCGAGTGTAAATCCTTCGACGCCCCCGCGCTGCAAGGTTTGCACGGCGGCGTCGAGGATGTTGGAGCGGGTGGAGGCGGCGTCCTTGGGCACGTTGTTGTCCCGGCGGTCAATGGTAAGGGTCAGTAAGAAGGGCGCAAGCCGAAACAAACCAGCAACCTTTTGACCTATGAGCGAGTCTCATCTTGACACGAATCTAACAGCAGCGTCGGATCCGGATGAAACCTTGGACCTGCAGGTTTTGTATGAGGATAACCAACCCATGATCGACAAACCCGTCAGCCCCGCGGGCAATGTGCCCGCCACGTTTTCTCCTCTTGTGCGCGCGGTCATCGACTCCGTCACCGAGGGCATCGTCATTTTCGATCAGCAGGGCCGGTTGCTCTACGCCAACGCCTCGGCCCGGCGAGCGATCGACGGCCAGAACGGCGACGTCCGAAACCGACTGCAGAGTCTCGGGGCGCGATTCGCTCCCCTCAAGAGCGGCACGCAGAGTCTCGGCGAAGCAGCGATCCTCCCCCCGACTGGGGCACTCACCCTCGCCGAACGCGAGCGCCAAGCCATCACCGACACACTACAAGACACCAGTGGCAAGCTCGCGGAAACGGCGCGCCGGCTCGGTATCAGCCGCACCACGTTGTGGAGACGCCTCAAGTCATACGGGATGGACGGCTTCCGCGCCTCTCCCTAGGCTCCTAGCTTCCCCGGGGGATGCCCTCCCCCGACCACGAGCCGCAGCCGTTCATCATCGAGGAATACGTCCGCTGGTCGGACGTAGACTTCGCCGGCATCATTTTCTACGGATCCTACGTGCGCCTGTTCGAGATCGCCGAAACAGAAATGTTTCGGCACTGCGGTCTCGCGTACGCCAGCATGTTCGACCAGTACGACATCTTCCTTCCCCGAAAAGCGGTGCACAGCGAGTTCTACTGGCCGGCTCGCCTCGATGATCGCCTGCGCATCGGCGCCTACGTAGGCAAAGTCGGGACCAAATCGCTGACCCTCCACTTTGATGTTCTGCGTCCGGACGCGCGTGCGCTGGGTGCGGCCGGATGGATGGTGCTGGTCTCGGTCGATCGCCAGGAACTGAAGCCCACCCCGCTCCCCAAGGGACTGATCGCATCTCTCGCGCCGCACACCTTGAGCCCCGACGCGGCGCGGAGGGCGCTCGGAGTCGCGCCATCACCTCGCTGAGAGCGGTCCCTGCCCTGCTGGTTCTGCTGGCAGGTTGCGACGGCGCGGGTCGCTCCGAGCAGCCGCTGCTGCTCGATGCAACCGTCGCCTTTCCACCGCGCGACACGGTCCGGTTTTCGCTTCCGGCGACGACGCATCGCTGCACGGACGGACGGTCGATGCTGCTCGAGGCCGTAAGCCCCGAAGGGAACGGCGTGCTCGTGCTTCTGCATTTTCGCGACAGTCTCGTTTCGGCGTCCTATCCAGCCGTGGCGCCGGGTGACACCACGGCCCCCGGCGCGGTGGTCGCGGTGCGCTATCTGATGCGCGATGTGTCGCGTGGGTTCTACTTCGATACCGGCGCGGTTCAGGTCCGTCGTGAGGCGCGAAAACTCGCTGGGCATATTCAAGGATCGGGCATCGAGACGGGCATTCGCACGCCGACCCGTATCGAGTACCGCGACGTTCCCCTGCCGCGGCAGACCGACACGGTGTCTTGCGCCTTCGTGCCGTGACGACATCACGCGACGTGCGCGTGGGTTTCATCGGCTCTGGATTCGCCCGGCGCGCTCGTCGTCGTGTCGTCCACGCCCGATTCGCACGCCCGCTTCGCGATCGCGGCGCTGGAAGCGGGAAAGCACGTCTTGTGCGAAAAGCCGATGGCGCTTGACGCATTTGACGCCGCGCAAATGGTGACAGCATCCGAACAGCACGCCGACAGCCTGGCCTGGATTGACCACGAATTGCGGTACGAGCCCAACCGGCGCCGCGCGCGCGAGCTCATCCGGTCCAACGCGATTGGCGAGCTGCGGCACATCGAATTGTCGCTCAAGCCGTACCTGCGAGGAGACGGCCGTCCCCAGGCCTTCGACGCGCCGTGGAATTGGTGGTTCGACGTCTCGCGCGGCGGCGGCATTCTGGGCGCGGTCGGATCGCATCTCATCGACCTGTGCCGGTTTTGGAGCGGGAGCGAAATCACCTACGTCGCCGGGCTCGTCGAGACGTTCGGCAAACAGCGCAAAGAGGAGATGGGTGCGGTGCATCAGGTTACCGCCGATGACTACGCGAGCTGCGTGCTGCAAACGCGAAGCGGCGCCGTCGCGACGATCACGCTCAGCACCGTCGCGCTCCACGGACCCGGCCATCTCGGCCAGGTGACCGGCAGCGAAGGAACATTGCTCCTGAGCGGCGAGACGAAGCTCGAGCTCGGCAAGCCGGGCGGACCGCTTGAAGACATCTCCGCGCCGGACGATCTCTGGGAGAAGACGAAGCCCAACAACATGTGGGCCCGTTCGTTCGTCCGGCTGATGCGGGAGATGGTCCAGGTGATCCGCGGGGGCGCGCCGCAGGCCGAGCCGGCCACGTTCCGCGACGGCTGGCAAATACAGCGCGTGCTCGACGCGATCCGCGGCGGGCGCGGCGTCCGGTTAGATTGAGGCCGTGGAACAGACCTATTTCCGCAAGGGATTCGGCCTCAAAGGCGCCATCGAAGGCGCGCTCACGGCCGATTACCACAGCCGTGTGGTCGATCTCATTCGCGCGTCGGGGTACACGCTCGAGGCCGGCGACTTGCGATTCCGGCTCGCCGGCGAATTCGGGTTCTGCTACGGCGTGGACCGCGCGGTCGAGTATGCGTACGAAACGCGCACCAAGTTCCCGGACAAGCGCACATTCCTGGTGG
>QHUE01000026.1 GCA_003221825.1 Gemmatimonadota bacterium | reverse complement strand
AGACGATCAACCGCGACTACCGTCGCCAATGCCGCGCGGCCCGTGACATTGCGGAAACGCATTTCGACGCGCGCCGCGTGCTTGAGACCGCGCTGAACACGGCGTTGAGCACGCAGCCGACGGGGAGCGGGGTCGCATGAGCCTCACGGTCTGCGTGGCGCCGGCGAACACGGTCGCCTACCCAAACGGTGGCGGTCACCTGTGGGTCTATCTCCACTGGGCCTTGGCGCTCAAGGCGCTCGGCTGCCGGGTCATCTGGCTCGAGGGGCTGGACGTCGACGACAACGACACATCGCCGGCCGGCCGCCGCCGGAGGCGCGGTGGCGCAGCGTCCGACTGCGTCGCAGCGCTCAAGGGGCGCTTGGCGTCATTCGGCCTGGCGGACACGCTCGCGCTGTACGCGATCGGCGGTGGGACCGTTCCTGACGAGGTCGCGCAGGGCTGTCTGGACCTGAACGCTGCCGCCGAGGCGGACCTGCTTCTCAACCTGTGGCACTCGGCCCCCGCCGGCGTCGTCGGGCGATTCCGGCGCACAGCGTTTATCGATACCGACCCGGGGTTGCTCCAGATCTGGATGACGACCGGCGCCGTCCAGCTTGCGCGACACGATCTCTATTTCACTATTGGCGAAACCGTCGGGACCCCCGCCGCGCGGTTCCCCGACGGCGGCCGCACGTGGGTGCACACGGTCCCGCCTGTCTACCTCCCCGAGTGGCCGTGCGTCCCCGAAGCGCTCGGCGGCGCCGCGCCGCCTCCATATACGACCGTCGCGCACTGGTGGGGCGGAACGTTCGAGTTCAACGGCACCACGTTCAGCAACGAGAAGCGTGCGTCGTTTCTCGAATACCAGGATTTGCCGCGGTGCACACCCGTCTCCCTCGAGCTCGCGGTGTGCCTCGCAGAGTTTCACGAGGAATACCGCCGCCTGCTGGAGCCGAAGGGCTGGCGCCTGCGGGAGGCGTGGGACGTGACCGCGACGCCGGATGCGTACCGGACCTACGTACAGCGGTCGCGCGGCGAGTTCAGTTGCGCCAAGCCGGCATACATCTCGCTCGAGACTGCCTGGGTGAGCGACCGCACGTTGTGCTACCTCGCCAGCGGCAGGCCGGCGGTCGTGCAGCACACCGGGCTCAGCCAGTTCCTGCCGGACGCACAAGGTCTGTTCCGGTTTCGGAGCTTGGACGAAGCCGTGCGGGCGCTTGCGGCGGCCGAGGCCGACTATGAGCGGCATGGGCGAGCGGCGCGGGCGCTGGTCGAGGAGCATTTCGATGCCCGGCGAGTCGTCGCCAGCGTCTTGGAGCGGGCGCTCGGGCGCCAGGCGAGGAGCGCCGCGTGACCCTGGTCGAGCCTCGCCCCCGAGGCGCAGCGCCGGACGTCACGAATACGCGCAGAGAGCCAGCGTGGACCGAGCTGTGGCAGGGGCTCCGTGCCCTCCTGCACGACGCCGATCCCACCGATCGCGTGACGAGCGTGCAGCCGCTCAAGGCAAAGGTGTACCGGCTGCAGTTCGACGGGCGCGCGCCGTGGAGCTCGGTCGTGGTCAAGCGCATGGAGCCGGCCGTCGCGCAGCGCACCCGCCTGTTGGCCACGCGGTGGCTGCCAGCCCTCGGACTGGAGCACGCCTGCCCGCGGCTGCTCGGCACGGTGGCCGACTGGCGCGGCGAAGTCGTGTGGCACATCCACGAGGACCTGGGCGACGATACCCTCGCCGCCAGGCCTGCGCCGGAGCTGGTGGAGGTCGCCGCGCGACACGTCGCGGAGTTCCACGCTCGCGCTGCTCGTCACGCTGTGCTGCCGGACGTGCGCCGCTTCGGCCCAGGCCTGGGCCTCCAGTACTTCACGACCAACGTGCGCGACGCGATCGCCGCGCTCGAGGCGCTCCTCGGCGCGGGCATCCAGTCCCCGTCGTCGCACGCCGGGCTCCCGGAGCGACTGCTCGCGCGCTTGCGGGCGCTGCGCGCGGACGCGCCGCGCCGGGCCGCCGCGTTCGAGCGGGCGGCCGGTCCGGACACGCTGCTGCACGGCGATCTGTGGACCATCAACATGTTCGTGAAAGGAACCGCCGAACGGCCGCAGCTGCGCCTCGTCGACTGGGATCGCGTGGACGTTGGGCCGTTCACCTATGACCTCTCGACGTTCTTGTTCCGCTTCCCCGCGGAGCTGCGGCCCGGGATTCTGCGCTGCTACCGGGACGCCGCGGCGCGGGGGGGATGGGAGCTCGGCTCCACGGAGGACCTCGCGCTGCTCTTCGATACCGCCGAGCGCGCGCGGTACGCCAACCGCGTGATCTGGCCGGCCGTCGCGCTGCTCAGGGAGCGCGCGGCGTGGGGATTTCCCGAGCTCGCGGAGGTCGAGCGCTGGTTCCTGGCGCTCGACGCCGAATCTGCGAGGAGGATACCATGACGATGCTCACACCACGCGGGGCGCTACTGCTGCCCCTGCTGTGGACCGTCGCGCGCGGCACGCCCCTGCGAGCGCAGACGTCGACACTGCATCTCGGCACCCCGGCCGCGCCGATGTTCGTGATTCACCGCGTGACCGAGGCGCCGCGTCTCGAAGCCTTTCTGGCCGGTTCCGCCGGCGCCGACAGCGCCGCGGTCACCGACTTCCGCCAGCACGAGCCCGGCGACGGCATTCCGGTGAGCCAACGGACCACCGCGTTCCTGAGCTACGATGACGTGAACCTCTATGTGGTGTTCGTTTGCTGGGACGATCCCGCGAAGGTGCGGGCCAACGTCGCCCGGCGGGACGACATCAGCCACGACGACCACGTGATGGTCTACCTCGACACATTCCACGATCGCAAGCGCGCCTACCGGTTCGCGGTCAACCCGTTCGGCGTCCAGCAGGACGGCATCTTGACTGACGGGCAGAGCGAGGATCTGAGCTTCGACGCCGTGTGGAGTTCTGAGGGCCGCATGACCGACTCCGCCTATGTAGTGCGGATGGCGATCCCGTTCCGCAGCCTCCGGTTCTCGAACGACTCGGTGCAGACCTGGGGGATCGCCCTCGGGCGGGCAATCCGGCGGGAGAACGAGCGGTCGTATTGGCCCCACATCACCAAGGGCAGACGCGGTTTCGTTTCCCAGCTCGGCACGCTGCAGGGGTTGGCCGGGATCTCTCCCGGACGAAACGTGCAGGTGAACCCGTACTCGGTCCTCGCCCGTGCGCGAATCCTTGACGAAGGCATTCCGGGACACGTGACGCAAGGCGACGAGCGCATCGGCGCGGATGCCAAGCTGATTCTGCATGACGCGTACACGCTCGATGCGACGGTGAATCCCGACTTCAGTCAGGTCGAGACCAACGATCCTCAAGTGACGCTCAACCAGCGCTTCGAGGTGTTCTTTCCCGAGAAGCGGCCGTTCTTCCTGGAAAACGCGGGGTTCTTCCAAACGCCCGTGACGTTGTTGTTCTCACGGCGCATCGTCGATCCCGCCGCAGGGCTGCGGTTGACGGGCAAGGCGAGCGGCTGGGCGATGGGGGCGTTCGCCATGAACGACCGCGCGCCCCTGCCCTCCGGGGACCCTGACGCCGGTCGGGACGCCTGGATCGGGGCGGCCCGGCTGCAGCGCGAGCTCGGCAAGGAGTCCACGGTCGGCCTACTGGCGACCGACCGCGAATTCCTCCAAAGCGCGAAAGCAGACCGCATGTTCTCGGCCGACGGACGGTGGCGGGCGGGGAAGTACTGGCGCGTCGACGCGCAGCTCATGCACAGCGAGTCCGTCCAGCAGGACGGCACACGGTCTGGCGACTGGGGTGCGCTGGGCGAGGTGTCGTTCAACAGCCGTCCTTTCGATTATAAAGGGATCTACCAGGAGTTCGGCCCCGCTTTTTCGGCGCCGCTGGGGTTTGTGAATCGGGTCGGTTTCCGGCGAACTGAACAAGGGGCGGACTACACTCTCCGGCTGAAGAGCGGCCCGGTGACGACGTTGGGGCCCGCCGTGTCGGTGGACGCCTATTGGGATCACGAGACGGGCCAGCTGCTCGATCGGGACGCGAAGGCGCAGTTCGCGATGGAGCTCCGGGGCAACTCCAAGGTCCTGCTCAACCGGCACCAGTCATTCGAGCTGTTCGAGGGAACAGGGTTCCGCCCCGAGGCCACGGAGGCGGAGGTCGGCAGCGAGTGGGTGAAGTGGCTCAGGTTGACCGCATCATACATCTGGGGCACCGCGGTGAACCACGACCCGGCGGCTGGCGTCGCGCCCTCCCTCGCGCGCGCGCGCCAAGCGGTAGTGAAAGTCACCCTCCGTCCCACGTCACAGCTTCGCCTCGACCAGTCCTACAACTATGTCGGGCTTCGGACCTCGGCAGGGTCCCGCATCGTCGGCGAGACGCAGTTCCGGGAGAAGCTCAATTACCAGTTTACGCCCCTGTTTTCGCTCCGGGCAATCGTGGACTGGACGGCAAGCGACGCCGATACCACGCTCTCCGCCGAGGACGCCCGGCAGCGGAAGTGGGGCGTCGATTTCCTCCTCACCTACCT
>QHUE01000070.1 GCA_003221825.1 Gemmatimonadota bacterium | reverse complement strand
CGCGGTCCGCTTGCAGCCCTCGCGCCAGTTCACGGCGCGCGCCGCCCTCAGCACCGGGTTCCGGGCGCCGGGACTGACCCAATCGCATTTCAGTCGCGTGAATACGAACGTCATCGGCGGCGTGGTGACGGACGTGCTCATCGTGCCGGTGGCCGACAGCGCGGCGCGACTGTTCAACTCGAAGCCGCTGCAAGCCGAGAAGTCGGTGAACGTGAGCGCCGGCTTTGCGTTCAGTCCCAATGACAACGTCACCTTCACGGTCGATGCATTTCAGATCAAGATCAACCACCGCATTCTGCTCAGCGCGACATTCGCCGACAGCGTGACGCAGGCGATCTTGGCGGCAAACAACTTCACGAATGTGAGCGGCCTGCAGTATTTCACGAACGGCCTCGACACGCGGACGCGTGGCCTGGACATCACCGGGACGCTGCGGATGAACGCCGGCGCGGGCACCTTCGATTGGACCGCAATGGCGAACTACACCAAGACCGCCATCACGCACCTCGATCCGCGTCCTGCCGTATTCAACGGTACGCCCTCGACCGTGGGTGGCATCATCGATTCGCCGAAGTTGGGTACCGGTTCGCGAGTGTCGATTTGGCGGTCGGCCTTCGCAATTTGTTCGACACCTATCCGGACAAGCCGAGCTCCACACGGGTCGTGGATTCCTTCAACGATACCTCGAAGGACTTCAACAACAATTTCGGCACGTTCCCCTGGGCCGCGGCGTCGCCGTTCGGTTACAACGGCCGCTATTTGTACGCGCGCGCGGAAATGCGGCTAAACAAATGACACTCTTCTCGGAGGAGGGTTTTATGGTCAGCCCCGCAAGCCGTCTCGTGCGCCTCGTCGCCCTCGTCGCCGTGCTGGTCGGGGCGCCGGGGATGGCGCTGGCCCAGAACGGTCGGATCAGAGGCACCGTGCGCGACGCGAGTGGCGACGCCTTGGCGGGAGTCGCGGTTCGCGCGACGAACCAACGGACGGGGCTTTCCGGCCGCGCGACGACGGGGGGCGATGGCAGTTACACCATCTCGGGTCTCGCCGCAGGCACGTACACCGTCTCCGGGTCGATGCCTGGTCTGCGCTCGGTGTCCCAGAACGTTCAGCTGGCCGCGGATGCGACGGTCTCGCTCGACCTGGTGCTGCAACCGGTGACCCTCGAGGCAATTACCGTCACCGCGATGCTGCGCGAGCAAGAGCTGGCGAAGGTGCCGTTCTCCATTGCCGCTCCGACGGAGCAGGCGCTACGGCTGCGCGGCGCGGAGAACATCGAGGCGATCGCGGCTAACGTCGCCGGGTTCAGCGTGCAGAACCTGGGGCCCGGCCAAAGTCAGGTCGCCATGCGCGGGGCGTCCTCAGGTCAGATCGCCCGGGACCAACCCGGCGTCAAGGAAGAAGTGGGTGCGTACCTGGACGATGTGCCCGTTTCGCTCTCGCTGTTCACGCCGGATCTGGACCTGTTTGACATCACCCGCGTGGAAGTGCTGCGGGGCCCGCAGGGTACCCTCTTCGGTTCGGGTTCCCTGGCCGGGACGGTGCGCTACATCAGCAACCAACCTGAGCTGGGCGTGAGTCGGACCTTTGGCGAAGTCGGCGTCAGTCAAATCAACGACGGCGCTGCCGGCAACAACGCCAAGCTCGGCTTCAACGTGCCGCTGGGCGATAAGGCGGCGTTCCGGGTCGCTGGCTACAGCAACGACCTCGGCGGCTGGATGGATGCCGTACAACCCAACTTCACGGTCGACAAAGACGTCAACGGCGGCAACCGGACTGGTGCACGAGTCGCCGTTCGCATCGAACCGAACGGGCGCTTCAGTATCACGCCCCGCCTCGTCTATCAGAAAGTGAAAATGGACGGCTGGAACCGGATCGATGCGTTCAATATCCTGGCCAATCCGTACACGACGACCCGACCACCCGTGACGCTCGGGCCCCGAGAGCAGTTTACGCAACTGCAGGAACCGTTCACTGACGAGTTTCTCCTTGGGGACGTGAACCTGCGATACGCATTCGGAGGCGTGAGCCTCACGTCGGTGACGTCTTTCACCAACCGCGACATCCTGGTCGTACGAGATGCGACCGCGCTGACTGCAAGCGTCACGGGTGGCAACTTCGGTGAGCCGCCCAATGTGTACACGCTCGACTCGCCCCTTAACGACCGCACCAAGTCAAGAGTCTGGACGCAGGAGGTACGGTTGGCGGGCGGACAAAACCGCGTGAAGTGGGTCGTGGGCGCATTCTATAGCAAGAACAAGCGCCACTACGGTCAGGACCTGAACGATGCCGGGTTCGAGGACGGCGCTGCGGCCAACGGGGACACCATACCCACCACCGGACTCCGGGCCCCCAAGGATCACCTGTTCTGGTCCGATTTGGACTACAACCTGAGGCAAACCGCGGCCTTCGGTGAGGCGACGATATCCGCGGGCAGCCTCGATCTCACCGGGGGTCTTCGCTACTACAACTTTAGCGAGAACCGCAACCAGATTTTCGACGGCATTCTCACGAACGACAGCACCGGGACGAAGCTGGTGACCCTGCCCGGATCCACCAAGGCAAACGGCGTGGCGCCGCGCTTCATTGCCAGCTACAAAGTATCCGATGTACTTACTGTGAATGCGCAGGCGTCGCGTGGATTCCGGTTGGGCGGGATCAATGACCCGCTCAACTATCCGTCGTGCGTGGGCAATGACTCGGCGACGTTCAGCGGGCATCCGTCCTGGGCGGACGAGAAGGTGTGGAACTACGAGGTCGGCGCGAAGTCGCGAATTCTGGGTGGTCGTGGCTCGCTGAATCTGTCCGCGTTTTATATGAAAATCAGCGACCTCCAGCTCACCGTGACCGCGGGCTCATGTTCATCGCGGCTGATCTTGAACGCGCCCAAGGCCCGCAGTCAGGGGTTGGAAGCGGAGTTTTCGGCGAGTCCCAATGAGCACGTCGATGTATCCCTATCGGCGAGTTACGCCGATGGCAAGCTGCAGTCGACCATCAGAGATGGGACCGGCACCGTGCTACCCGGCATCCTGTCAGGGAATCGCTTGCCCAGCGTGCCGAAGGTGCAGGGGACCGCAGCGGTCACGTATGGATGGCCGATGGCCGGAGGGGCGCGCGCCTTCGTGAGCGGCAGCTACCAGTATGTGGGCTCGCGCTACACACTGATCGACGATGAATCACCCGGTTACGGCACGTTCAGCATAACCTCGTTTGGGGCGAACACGATCGGCGGACCGCTGACCCAGGCTACCTTCACGTTCAATCCGCTGCTGCCGGCATACAGCCTGCTGAACCTGCGCGTCGGCCTCGTCCGCAACGCTTGGGAGGTCGCACTCTTCGGGAACAACGTGACCGACGAACGAGCCTTCCTTGCGTTGGATCGGGAGCGGGGGAGGCGCGCCCGCGTTGGGTACTTGACGAACCAGCCGAGAACCATCGGGGTCACGCTGCGCTTCAATTATTGACGTAGGCAGAATACAAAACCGCCGGACGGCAGCAGCCGCCCGGCGGTTTTATTTCGTGCGTCGATCCGCCCTACATTCGGGCGCCCATACCCGCGCCGGCTCCCATTCCTGCTCCCATGCCGGCACCCTCGGTGTAGAACTTGGCGCCGATCACAGTCGCCAGCGTCCATGACACCAGGCCAACCACGGTTGTGGTGATCATGAGATTGTGCGGCATGATTCCCATCGGCCACATGAACAGCGTGACGAGTAGTCCACCGACGAACCACGCGGCAATGCCGGCTTTCGCGGCCGTCACGGGACCCGCCCCGAACCGTGGTCGGATCGCGGCGTAGAGCCAGACCAGGAATATTCCGGCGACAAAGTCGAGCACCACGAAGTACGGGATTTGCGCATTGCTCATGGCGGGCTTGTTGACGGCCTGCATGGCCGCCGCCATTTGGTCCTTGAGGACCATACCGAACTGCACGTAATCGACGATGTTCAGGAAGAGACCTGCGATGAGACCACCGACAAGCACCTTCTGCATGTTGATCTTCCCCATCGAGCACCCCCTCGCATGAGAGGACAGCATCGAACCCGGAGCCGACCTGCCGCCGCCACGGTAGGGAATCGGAGCAGAATCGTCAAGTCACAGCACGTTCAGGACCGCGATCAGGCCTCCCATCCCATCCGAAATCGTGGCTACACCGCCGGGCACAACCCATTCTCGCCCATCGACTACGAGGTTGAAGTAGTAGGTGCCGGGCGGGAGGAGCAGCGCCGCTTCCCAGATGTCCTCCCCCAGTCCGTGCAGCGGCGCCGGCGTCCAGGCATTCCAGTTACCGGCGATCGCGACCGATTGGGCCCCGGCCATCCGGAAGCGCACTACGACGGTGTCGCCCCCCCCGTCGCGATGGTCGGCCACCAGCGGCTGCAGCACTGGCTGCGCCGGCGCGGCACGGACCAGCGCGCGGCGCGCGGCGAAGACACGAATCCCGCCGGCGATGTATCCCGCTAGGGGCAGTCCCTGGAAGGGATCACGCAGGTAATTACCGCCCGACGCTTCCATCGCGACCGAGGGAGTGAGGAAGTACTGCAGGGAGGCGCTTGCGGCGCCGGTCGATCCGTAGGTCTGGCTCAGCCGGCCGCTGATCCAGAGCGAGCCCACGGTCCGCGGGCCGTCGAACGTGACGCCGCCCACGACGTCGGTATACCAGGCGCCGAGGAAGCGTGTCGCCTCGGTGCTGAGCGAGAGCTGTGCCGGTGACGAGCCGAGTTGCCACCAGCCGCGGCCCCGGACGCGGAACGCAGCGACGCCGGGCTCCTGTTCGATCACACCGGTGACAGCTCCGGCGCCCAAGGCCACGTGGTTCTCGGTCGCCTCGATCAATGCGGTCGCGGACCCGGCCGCGACGCCATCAGAGCGTGTCGTGGCGGCCAGCGTCGCACTGATCGCTGCGCGAATGCCGCGCTCGCGTTTGGAGAGCACGGCCCAAATGTCCGCGCGCGCCTGGCCGGCCCACCCGCCGCCTTGGAGCAGCGAGCCCGCGGCACTCGCGCCGAGATAGGTGGTCGGCGTGAGCCATTGTGCAGCGGGAGACACCGTCAGGGCGCTGAAGCTCGAGCCTCCGGCGTACCGCACGATGCCGGTTCCAATGCCAAGCGATGCCTGCCCCTGAGCGCAGAGCGTCACGGGCGTCAGCAACGAGAGCGCCAAAAATGAAACCGGTCCCATTCTCATGGGACCGGTAACATACACCCTGCAGATTCTTTTCAGTTACGGCCGACGGCTATGCCCTGCTCCGGGATTATCGGGCCGCCCCGCACCATTCGCCGGGACCGCGGGAGTCGCGGGCGTGGCCGGTACGGCACGCGTCGCTGGGCCGCCGTCGGGGTTGGGAACGGCCGGCGTGGCGCGCGTCGCCGGGACTGCGGGCGTTGCAGGCGTCACCGGCTGGTTGTCCAGGCCGACGGCCTCACCACGCACATGCGTGGCGCGCCGGGCCATGTTCGCGGCCACCTTCGCTGTGGCGGTATCCGACGCGTGCTCATTCGGCGCCGCCACCTTAGGCGTCTGCGCCGCGAGCAACGTGGGTATGAGTAGTGCGACACCGACCATCATCATCCGCTTCAACATGCTACCTCCGAGCTGCATGGGACTCGCGCCGGGCGCGCTCAGCGCGCGCCAGCTCTTTCGCCATGTCCCGCAGCAACGTCCAGGGGCTGAGTCGCCCCGTATAACTTGCTGCCGCAAACCATAACTGCGCGAATGCGTCGCGTACTACGCGCTCCGCCGACACGGTATCCGTGAGGATACCATAGGCTTGCGCGTAGAGGGAGCCGCGATGGCGGCGTTCAAGCTCGATCAGCGCTGTGGAGTCCCGCTGTGCCACACGTCTCATCAGGACGGCGTCGGCAACAATGGGGGCTTGAGGCTCTAGCATCGCGGTCATGGCTTCGTAAAGATTCTGGAAGGGACGTGCAGGTAACGCAGGTCACAATGGCACACCGCATGAACCGTTACCAATCCTTTGCAGGGCTACTCTTTACGGAGAACCCGGTTGCGCCGTGAAACCCAGGTAACGGATGGCGATATTGTTCGGGCGGTGCTCGCGGGCGACCGCGAGCGCTACGCCCAACTCGTCGAACGGTACCGCGACCGCTATGCACGTTACGCGGCGCGCATGCTCGGCTCCGTCGATGCAGCAGAAGACGCAGTGCAAGACGCGTTCGTGCGGGCGTTTGATCAGCTGGCACAGTGTAAGGACCCCAACAAGTTCGTCGGCTGGTTCTTCCTTATTCTGCGCAACCGGTGCTTCGCGGAGCGGCGCCGCAGCCGGGCGGAAGCATCATTGGAAGCCGCCGACAGCGTGGCGGCGGCGGATCGCACCGATGGTGGCGCCGAGACGGCCGAGCGGCGCCGGGCGCTGCAGCTGGCGCTGCTGGCACTGACGCCCGATCAACGTGAAGTGTTCGTGTTGAAGCACGTCGAAGGATTGTCGTACGGGGAAATCGCAGAGCGGTTGAGTACGTCGATTCCGTCTTTGAAAATGCGAATGCATCGCGCGTACGATAAACTGCGCGAGGAGTTGCGAGAGCACACATGAGCAAGCACGAGTTCCATCCTTTGGTGAAGCAGCTGCTGGACGGCGACATTACCCTCGCCGACCTCCCGCCCGAGTTGCGCGCGGAAGGGGACGAGGCGCTGCGCCTGCTCGCGGCCGTGGATCGGAGCCCCGTTCAGCTCTCCGCAGTGTCCGAGCACGTGATGCAGGCGATCGCGCAGCGACCCGTGGGTTCGGTGTGGCGGCGCGTGATGCAGCCGCGGGAGCTGCGCCTGCGGATCCGGCCGTGGCTGCTCGCGCCGGCCCTCGCGATCGCCGCAGCGCTCATCGTGTTCCTCCGGACCGCGCCGACTGCCGCGCCCGCCTCGCTCGTCACCGTGCGCTTCGTGCTCGTCGCGCCCGAGGCTCACGAGGTGAGTCTCGCTGGCACGTTCAACCAGTGGGACGCACACGCCACTCCGCTGATCCGGAGTGGCCCGACGGGCGTCTGGACGGCGACGCTCACGCTTCCGGCCGGCCAACACCAGTACGCGTTCGTCGTGGATGGCGTGCGCTGGGTGCCGGATCCGGGCGCGCCCGCCGTCGACGACGGCTTCGGCCGGCGCAACAGCGTGCTCACCCTGTGATCATCGCGCTCCTCACACTCCCGCTGTCCCTGCTCGGCATGCAGCAGACGGGCGGCGGCGGGATCGCCGCGCGGCTGGCCGGGCGTGTGTCGCCCGAGGTGGCGGCATTGGTCGAGGAGCTGGGGACCGCGGCATCCGCGCGCGGTCTCCCGGTCGATCCACTCATTCAAAAGGCAATCGAGGGGAGCGCCAAGGGCGTGCCCTCCGCGCGCGTGACGGCGGCGGTGCGTCTGGTCGTCATGCAGCTGGATACGGCGGCCGTGGCGCTGCGGGAAGGTGGCGTCGTCACCGACACGCTCGTGATTGCGGCGGGCGAGTTTGCGATCACGGCGGGACTCAGCGGGCACGACATCACCGCCCTGGCCCGCACGGGCGCGAGCGCGCAGGCGCTGACCGTCGGGCTGCGGGTGGCGGGAACACTGTCGGCGATGGGCGTTCCGCCGGCGGAGAATATCGAACTGATCAGCACCAAGCTGCGGTCTGGTCAGCCGGCCAGTGACTTGTTGCTATTGCCGGCGCGCGTCCAGGCCGAAGTCGCGCGCGGAGTTACCCCGGCACAAGCGGCCGCGGGCCTCGAGCGTGCGGCCGCGGCACAGTCCCGGCGTGGACCGCCGCCAGGCCACGGTACCCCACCACCGCACCCGCCGGCGCCGCCCCATCCTTAGAGCGTAATTTCAAGACGTAGCTTCCTGCGGCGGGCCGGGCCAAGTAAGATTCCCTTCCTTATGACAATCGCTTCGAATCTGGGTTTCCCCCCTCTTGGGGCTGCGCGCGAATTGAAGCGCGCGACCGAGGGCTATTGGAGCGGCAAGGTGAGTCGATCGCAGCTCCTCGCCACCGGCGCCGAGCTCCGGCGGCGGCACTGGCGGCTGCAACGCGATGCGGGACTGACTCGCATCCCCGCCAACGACTTCTCCTTCTATGACCGCATGCTGGATACCTGCGCCATGGTGGGCGCGGTGCCGCCACGTTACGGATTCAAGAGCGACTGGATGGATCCCGACACCTATTTCGCGATGGCGCGGGGGAGTCAGGGCAAGGGTCGCGACGTGACCGCGATGGAAATGACGAAGTGGTTCGACACCAACTACCACTACATCGTCCCCGAGCTGGAGCGCGGCCAACGCTTCCGGATGGCTTCCGCCAAACCGGCGAACGAGTTCCGCGAAGCGAAGGCACTCGGAATCGACGCGACGACGGTGTTGATCGGGCCCCTGACATTCCTCCTGCTCGCCAAGGCGAAGGGGGGCGCATTCGACCGTCTGTCGCTCCTCGACGGGCTGCTACCGGTGTATGGCGATGTGCTGGAGTCGCTCGCCGCCGCTGGCGCGACGTGGGTACAGCTCGACGAGCCGAGTCTCGCCCTCGATCGCACCGATGCGGAGCGCGGCGCGTACTTGCGCGCGTACCAGTACCTGGCATCGCGTGCGGGGAAACTGCAGCTGCTGGTCGCCACGTATTTTGCCGGCCTCGCCGACAATCTCTCTACGGCGCTCTCGCTCCCCGTGCAGGGGCTGCATGTCGATCTGGTTCGCGCCCCCGAGCAGCTCGATCCGCTCCTCGCCAAGTGGCCGAAGGGGCGTGTCCTCTCGGCGGGCGTGATCGACGGGCGCAACGTCTGGCGCGCCGATCTCGCGAAACAGGCGGCGCTGGTCGAGCGCGCGGCGGCGAAGGTCGGGAAGGATCGGCTGTGGGTGGCGCCGTCCTGCTCTCTGCTCCACGCGCCGCTCGATCTCGATCTCGAGACGAAGCTCGATGCGGAGCTGAAGAGCTGGCTTGCGTTCGCCAAGCAGAAGCTGCAAGAGGTGGTCGCGCTGGCGAAGGGCGACCGTACGGCGGTGGATGCCAGCAGCAAGGCCGCCAAGTCGCGCCGCGTGTCGCAGCGCATCAACAATGCGGCGGTGCAGCGGCGAGCGGGAGCGGTCACGGAGAAGGACCGGGTACGCGCTACGCGGTTCGCGGAGCGCCGGAAGTCTCAACCGGACCTGCCTCCGTATCCGACGACCACGATTGGGTCATTCCCCCAGACCGCCGAAGTGCGGGCGGCTCGCCGCAAGCTGCACGATGGCCAGCTGACGGCCGATCAATACGACCAGTTCATTCAGCAACAAATCACGAAGACCGTCGCGCTCCAGGAAGAGATCGGACTGGACGTGCTCGTGCACGGCGAGTTCGAGCGCAACGACATGGTCGAGTACTTCGGCGAGCAGCTCGCCGGATTCGCCTTCACCGAGCACGGCTGGGTGCAGTCCTACGGCACGCGCTACGTGAAGCCGCCGATCATCTTCGGCGATGTCTCGCGCCCGCATGCGATGACCGTGCGCTGGAGCACGTACGCCCAGTCGCTCACCAAGCGACCCATGAAGGGCATGCTGACGGGACCGGTGACGATTCTGCAATGGTCATTCGTCCGCGACGACCAGCCGCGTGCGGAAACAGCCAAGCAGCTGGCGCTGGCCATCCGGGACGAGGTGGTCGATCTCGAGGCCGCCGGGATCCGCATCATCCAAATCGACGAGCCCGCCTTGCGTGAAGGGCTGCCGCTGCGGCGCGCCGATTGGACGGGGTACCTGCAGTGGGCCGTGGACGCCTTCCGGCTGGCGACCGCCGGAGTGCGTGACGGTACGCAGATTCACACCCACATGTGCTACAGCGAATTCAACGACGTGCTGCGGGTCATCGAGCGGATGGACGCGGACGTGATCTCGATCGAGAACGCCCGCTCCGGCTCGGAGCTGCTGCAGGGCTTCGAGCAGTACAAGTATCCCAACGAGATCGGCCCGGGGGTGTACGACATCCATTCCCCCCGCGTGCCGTCGACCGCGGAGATCACCGGCGCTTTGAAAAGCATGACGCGCGTGCTGGACGACGCGCAGATCTGGGTGAACCCCGACTGTGGCCTCAAGACACGGGGCTGGGAGGAGACGCTCGCGGCGCTCAAGAACATGGTGACCGCCGCACGCGAGATGAGAAATGGACGCGGCTGAAATTCGGATAACGGCGGAGCCGATCGACAACCAGCGCTGCAAGTTCATGGTCAGCGTCCCGGTGTTCTCGGGCGGCGTGCGCCGGTTTACCGCACCCGAGGAGGCGAACGGTTCGCCGCTCGCGGAAGCGATCTTCGCGATTCCGGGCCTGTCCGTCAGTGAGCTGATCGTGTCGGGCAATCTCGTCACGGTCGTCAAGCAATCTCCGGCACCATGGCAGTCGTTCGGTCGGGCGGTCGGGAACGCGATCCGATCCACGCTGTCGGCTGGCGTCCCGGCGGTCACGGCCGCCCCCAAACCCGCCTCCGGTGGCGGAGCAGCGGTCACCGACGACGCGCTGTACGAGCAGGTGGCCAAAGTATTCGACGAGCAGGTGAACCCGATGGTCGCACGCCACGGCGGGCGCGTCGAGCTCATCGATGTGCAGGACGCCGTCGTGATGCTGCGTATGGGCGGCGGCTGCCAGGGCTGCGGCATGGCCGACGTCACACTGCGGCAGGGCATTGAAGGGATGCTCGCGCAGCTCGTCCCCGCGGTCCGGGGCATCGTCGACATCACCGATCACACCTCGGGCGCGAACCCCTACTTCCAGGCCTCGAAGAAATAGCTCCTCGCCTGCTGCTGTTGCTGCCTACCACGACGTACCGCACCGCGGCCTTCGTGGAGGCTGCGCGGCAGATCGGCGTCGAGCTGACCGTCGCGTCGGAGACGCCGAGCACCCTCGAACGGTCCAATCCCGCCGGCCTTCTCACCCTCGATTTCGAACAACCCGAGCGCGCGGCCGATGCCGTGCGGGTGTTCGCGACGCAATACCCTGTCAACGGTGTCGTCGGGGTGGACGACACGACAGCAATCGTCGCGGCGGCGATCGCCACTCGGCTGGCGCTCAAGGGAAACCCCGTGCACGCCGCGATCGCGGCGTGCGATAAGTACCTGCAGCGCGAGCTGCTCGCCAAGGCCGCAGTGCCCATCCCGCGTTTTCTGCTCCGCAGCCTGGAGGACGATCCCGCCGCGCTCGCGCAATCCATCAGCTATCCGTGTGTCCTGAAGCCGGTGCGCCTGTCGGCGTCGCGTGGGGTGATGCGGGCCGACAATCCTCAATCCTTCCGATCTGCGCGTGAGCGGCTGAGCGCCATCCTCGCCGAGCCCGAAACTGCGGCGGCCTGCGGCGACCGGGCGCGGCAATACCTCATCGAGGAGTTCATACCAGGCTACGAGGTTGCCCTCGAGGGATTGGTCGTGAATCGCCGCTTGCACGTGCTGGCGCTGTTCGACAAGCCCGACCCGCTGGATGGGCCGTTCTTCGAGGAGACGATCTACGTTACGCCGTCGAGTGTGCCGGCTGGATTGCAATCGGCGATCACAGACTGCGCAGACCGCGCTGTCCGCGCGTTAGGGATCGTCGACGGTCCGGTGCACGCCGAGCTGCGGTACAACGAGCGTGGGCCCTGGCTGATCGAGCTGGCGGCGCGGCCCATCGGCGGGCGCTGCTCGGCGGTGCTGCGATTCGGCGATCGGGCGATTTCCCTCGAGGAGATCATCGTGCGGCACGCCCTCGGGATGCCGATTCCGTCGTTACAGCGCGAGCGTCAAGCGGCGGGAGTGATGATGATACCGATACCGGGGGCGGGAGTGCTGCGGGAGGTGCAAGGGATCGAGGCAGCGAAGGCCGTACCGCTGATCGAAGACGTCCAGATCACGGCGCATCCGGGCGAGCGGCTGGTGCCGTTCCCCGAAGGCTCGCGATATCCGGGATTCATTTTTGCGCGAGGAGAAACGCCGGCGGTCGTCGAGACCGCGCTGCGAGAGGCACACAGCCGATTGAAACTCGTGATCGCGTGAATCGGGCAGGCCGCCGCGCCGTCACGGTTGTCCTCCTGCTGCTAGGGGCGTGGGAGGTCGGGCGCAGTCTGTTCAGAATCGACGGGGTCGTGTTCCACGACTATCTGCGCGTCGGCCAAGTCGTGCTGCAGCATGGCGACCCGTACGCCACCCTGAGTTTCGACACCTGGCCGCCGTTCTTCATTTTCATCGCAGTCGCCCTGACGGAGGTCGCCCGCATTTCTCGCGTCGGCGCGCTCTTGATTTGGCAGCTCGGGAGCCTGGCCGCGCTGTGGGGAGCGTGCCGCCTGCTGGCGCGTCTTGCCGGCGCAAAGCCTGAGCCACGGACCTCCGCGGCGACGCTCGTCCGGCTGGCGATGACGGCGCGGCTGCTCCAGGAGCACCTGCAGAGTACGCAGATCAATCTGTATCTGCTGTTCCTCGTGTTGCTCGCTTTTTATTTGTTCCGGCAGCGACGCAACGCGATGGGGGGGCTCGCGCTCGCGACGGCGGTCAGCGCGCGCGCGGTGCCGATCGTGTTTCTCGCCTATCTTTTGTACAAGCGCGCCTGGCGCGCCGCCGCGTGGACGGCCGGATTCCTCGCCGTCCTGAATGTGGTGCTGCCGCTGCTCACCTTCGGTCGGGCGCTGACGGCCGAGCGCTGGACGGAGTGGCGCACCGTGGCCGCTGCCGAGACCGCCAATCCCACGCCGATGTTCCCGAACCAGTCGCTCCTCGCGGCGCTGAGGCGCCTGCTCACGCGCGAGGGCGGAGCCCGCGACCCCATACGCTACGCCGTGGCCGAGTGGCCGCCGCAGCGCGTCGAGCGGCTGTTCTACGCGCTCGCCGCGATCGGAGCGCTCGCGCTGGCGTTTGCCTTTCGGCGTCACCCGCCCGGCCTCGATGACCCCTCTCTGCTCGGCGAGCTCGCCGTCGGACTCTGTATCCTGCCACTACTTTCTCCACTGGCATGGAAGGCTCACTTCGTCTCGCTGCTGGCAGGCTACTGGCTGATTTGGCGAGCGATGCAGGGCGTGAAGGTTCGGCGCGGGGTGTGGCTCGCCTGGTGGGCGTCGTTTGCCTGCCTCACACTCACCGCGCCGGCGCTCATCAGCACCGATGGGCGCAGTGTGGTGGAATCGTTGAACGTGATTACGCTGGGGGCGCTGCTCGTGCTGGGGCTGACGATTTGGGCCGCTAGACGGCTTCCGCAACAACCTCCAACCAGTGCCGCGGGACCGACTCAACCTTGAGCTCTTCCATCGTGCGCTCGAGGCCAACTTCGAGCGCCTGGGCGCCTTCCTCGAGAGGGACGCCGGGGAGCGCGCCCTCGATAAACAGTGAGAACCGACCGATATCGATGAGCGCTTGACGCGTCATATCCACGCGTAGCAGCTCGACCGTGGTGGGTCGCAAACGCGCCGCGGTACAGGCCGCCTTGTACTGATCGGCGGAAAACCATTCCATGGCGGCGGCATGGCCGCTGTGCTTGACCTCGATACCCTTTTCACGGAGCGTCTGCACCGAGCGGACGATCCAGCGCCGCCAGAAGCCGCTCGTCCCCTCGACATACGCTCCGTTGAAGAACGTGCTGTTGAACGCGAGCAGCCCGCCCGGCTTCAGCACGCGCCGGATCTCCTTCAGCACCTGTTCCTTGTCGGGCATCAAATGAATGGCGTTGAGGAATACCACCGCGTCGGCTGACTTCACGAGCTTCGACAACCATTCGGCGCTGCCCTGCACGAACTCGGCGAACTTGGAGGAGATCGCCGCGCGCGCCTTCGCGAGAGCCGAGGGGGACGGATCGACCCCGATGACGTGGGGCGGCGGCTGCTGGTCGCGCACGCGCTCGAGAATGAGCTCCGTGATCGCACCCGGGCCGCAGCCGAGGTCGACGATCACCTCACGGCCCGGACAAATCACCCGCTCCAGAATCCAGCGGTTGACGTACCCGAAGAACGGATGCCGCGTGAACGGCGTGAACGAAAAGCGGTCGTCGTCTGCTGCCGGGGTTATCGCGGTCACATCTTATGAATCCCGAGCGGTCCGAGATGGACGTCGAGATTGTGATTGACCCGGTAACCCACAACCCCGTTCACATCGAGGCTCGCGGCGTCGCCGGTATAGACCTCTTTCCCGTTCACCATGAACTTCGCCTTGCCACCCTGGACCAGAATGCTCAACTCGTTCGTCGCCCGGCCGCCCGAGTCGGCCTTCGTGACGGCATCGCTCGCGGTCCATTCGACCACGGCAGTGGGCCGCGTGGTGTAGCTGGCGCGGCGGCGGATCGAGTACATCCCGTCGATCGGACGAACCAGGAAATAGGTGTAGGTCTGGCCCGAGTCGGCGAGGTTCTTCCCGCCGATGAAGATGCCGAATGCTTCGGGATGCGCGGGATTCTTCATCTGCGCCAGCTTGGCTACGACATGGTAGGTGCCGGAGATCGTGTCGCGATCGCGCCAGTAGATCGCGGCCGGCCCGACCGTGGTATGCAAACCATCGCCCATGCTCGTGAACTTGACATTGTCGAGCGGCGCCGGTTGGCCGGTCTGCCGGTTCGGCTCGGTGCGCACGCGCCAGCCGGCGGGCAACGGGCCGCCGCCGGCCACGGGATGGTCGGGGTCGGCCTGAGCCGCGAGCCCAGGGACGAAAAGCAAGAAGACCGCCGCAGCGGTCAGCAAGCGCATCGACATTCGTGCCTCTCCCACAGGTCTGAACATGCGTTCGTGAGTCTAAGTGACATCACGAAAAGGTTTTAGTCAAGAGCCGGCCAGGTCGTGCACCGTATCCAAGCTCACGATCTTGAGTTTGCGCTTGCCCATCGGGAGTGTGATGTCCACCTTTTGGCCGACTTTCCCGCCGAGCAATGCCTTGCCGAGCGGGGACGCCATCGAGACCGGCATCTCTGCCGCGCCGTCCTCGCCCTCGATGAACTCGCCGAGGGTGAGGGCGTAGACCTCCTTCTTCTTCGTATCGAGGTCTTCCACCGTCACGCGCGATCCGAATCCCACACGGTCGCGCGGAATGTCCTGCTCGCGGACATCGGACAGTTTCGACAGCCGCAGGCGCAAATGATGCACGCGCACCTGCGCGAATTGCTGTCGCTCGAGGGCAGCCTTGTACTCGGAGTTCTCCCGCAGGTCGCCGTGCGCGCGTGCCTTCTCGATCTCCTTCGGCAACACGAAAGAGATCTCATGATTCAGCCGTTCGACCTCGTCCTGGAGCTTCTGCTTGAGTCCTTCAATCATGCAGGATACTAACCGACGAACCGCCCCACCGGCTAGCTTTTAGCCTCATGCGCACCTACCACCAACTCACCGATCCCGACCGCTCCGGCCTGGCCGACCAGATCGGCGCTCAGCGCAAGCGCGTGGCGGACTCGACGGGGTGAAATGCATTTCCATGGGCCAATTCCTGGATGAGGGCGCTCCCCTGACGTTCACCGGCCCCGCCGCCGAGAGTTTCGTGTGGCGGGGGGCGATGGAAGCGTCGGCGCTGCGGGAATTCCTGGGCGATGTGGAATGGGGCAAGCTCGACATGTTGCTGCTCGACCTGCCGCCGGGTATGCAGCGTTACGTGGAGTTGTGCGACATCCTGGGGAATCCGCCCGCGGCGCTGACCGTGACGATCCCGACGCCCGAATCGCGAGATGCTGTGCGCCGCGCGATGCGCGCGGCCGTCGAACGCGGATCGGAGCTGCTCGGCATCGTGGAGAACATGGTGGGAGGGGCGTTGCAAGGCACGGCCGGGGACGATTTGGCGGCGGAGTTTGCCGCACCGGTCGTGGCCAGGATTCCCTGGCACCCGACACCAGACAGCTGGAACCAGTTGGCCGCGCAGCTATGAAGTTCCTCTGCGTCGAATGCGACCAGCAGATGGCCTTCGGCGAGCGGCAGCTTCCTGGCGACGGCACGCTGGCGGCGACCTTCAAGTGCCCGAAGTGCGGCCGTGTCGTGGCCATGCTCACGAACCCGATGGAGACGCAGCTCGTGTCGTCCCTGGGTGTGGAAATCGGTGGGCGGACGGTGCCGAGCGAACCCTTTGAGATGGTGCGGGCAAATGTGGTGACGGGCGGTCCGGCGTGGTCCACTGATGCGCAGGAGCGCTTGAGCCGGGTACCGAGCTTTGTGCGCGGCATGGTGAAGAAGATCTACGCCGATTACGCCAAGGAACGCGGTATCCCGGAGATCACGCCCGCGATCATGGACACCGCGCGCGCCGAGCTGGGCCTGGAAGGGATGTGAGCGGGGGCGGGGGCGGGGGCGGGGGCGGGGGCGACTTCGAGGAGCGCAGCGTCGGCGCGCTGCGCGTGCGCATCGACCGCACCCTGTGCGTCGGCTTCGGCGACTGCATCACGGAAGCCCCGGAAGCGTTCGTGCTGGATGAGAGCGGCACGGCCGTATTCGTGAAGCCGGATGCGGTTGAGCGGGAGCGGTTATTGCGCGCGTGCGACGCCTGCCCGGTGGATGCGATTACGGTTTGGAACGAAACCGGGACCCAAATCGTCCCGGGAGCTTGTGAACAAGTTCCTTGACAGCCTCGGGACTCGCGCACATATCCCTTAACTCTGACGGCATCCACACCGACATCTAGAGTTCAGGCCCGCTCGAGCGGCGTTACTCGGGGAGGTAGTGGTGTACCGCGAGATTTTCGTTCCGGTCGACAACTCGCAGCACTCCGATTGGGCCGTCGACCGCGCCATTGAGATGTGTAGGAAAACAGGCGGCAGAATCACCGGCAACCATGTCTACGCCGCCCGCCTCCACGATGTCCGCTTCCGCCAGCTCGAGACCGGCCTCCCCGCCCAGTTCCAGACGCCCGAAGAAATCAAGAAACAGCGCAAGATCCACGACAAACTGATCGAGAAGGGATTGCAGCTGATCGCCGACAGCTTCCTCGATCAGCTGGGCAAGCGCTGTGAATCGGCCGGTGTGCCGCTGACGCGCCAGCTGCTCGAAGGCATCAACTACGAAGAGATCGTCAACGAAGTGAACCGGGGTGCGGGCCGCCTGCCGGGCCTGATCGGGTTCGATCCGAACCGCGCCGCCGGCTACGACGGCGGCGACAAGGTCCGCAGCGACGTCAAGCTCGGCGAAAACGGCCGGCTCGTCGCCGAGGACGAGGATGCCGCCGCCCGTCTGGTCGGCTCGTCCGGACGGCAGTACGACCTGCTCGCGATCGGCGCCCACGGCCTCGGCCGCCAGCAGTTGTCGCAGCTCGGCGGCGTCGTCGCGCGCGTGCTGCGCGATATCGAGAAGGACGTGCTCATCGTGCGCGACCAGCAGCCGCTCGAGGGCGGCCGTTTCCTGGTGTGTGTGGATGGATCGTCCTACAGCTACAAAGCCATGAAGGCGGCGCTCGAGCTGGCCCAGAAGTTCGGCGGCTCGCTGTTTGTCTGCAGCGCGTTCGACGTGGAGTATCACCACGTCGTCTTCCACAACATCAAGGACGTGCTGTCGTATCAGGCGTCGAAGGTGTTCAAGTTCGAAGAGCAGGAAGAGCTCCACAACAACATCATCGACAAGGGGCTGCTCAAGCTCTGCCAGGCGAACCTGAAGCGCGCCGAGGTGATGGCGCAGCAGTACCCCGACGTGCCGCTCAAGACGCAGATCCTCATCGGCAAGCCATTCCAGGTGATCATGCAGTGGGTGGAGGAGATCAAGCCCTCGCTGCTGGTGATCGGCCGCCACGGGGCGCACCGCGTCGAAAACACGGAGCTGGGATCGCAGGCGGAGAATCTGCTGCGGTTGGCGCCGTGCTCTGTGTTGTTGACGGGTGTGGTGGGCGTGCGGCCCGAGGACATCCCCTGGATCGAAGAAGACGGTCAGGCCGGTCTACCCTGGGCGCCCGAAGCCGAGGTGCGGATTCTCCGCGTGCCGCCGTTCGCGCAGGGGATCGCGCGCCGCGCCGTCGAAGAGTACGTGCTCGAGAAGGTGGGAAATGCCGGGCCGCCGCCGACCGTGACGAATAAGTGGCTCGACGAAGCCATTCAGAAGCTGCTGCCCACGCACATGCAGCTGATCATGGGCATCGGCAGCGCCGAAGAGATCGCGCTCGCCGAGGTGAAGGCGACCGAGCAGATGAAGGCGACGAAGGTGCAAGGACACGACGCCGATCCCGAGCCCCAGGTCCCCGAAGTCGAGACCAAATGCCCGGTTACGGGCGCGGTCTCGAAGCGGCCGCGCGTCGCCTCCGACCCGATCGTCTGGACCGAGGAGGGGTGGCAGCGGCTGCAGCTCGTGCCGCTGATCGCGCGCCCGCTGGCGCGGAACACCGTCGAGCGCTTCGCCCGAAACCACGACATCTGGCGTGTCACGACCCACGTCATGGACGACAACAAGCAGGCGATGATCGAGGCCGACGAGTTCGACGTCGACACGATGATGGCCATGTTCACTGAGCTTCGGGCTAAACAGATCCGCGGCGAGGCTTCTTCCCTTCAAGCCTTTATCGAGGAAGCCAAAGCGCAGGGGATCACGCGCTGCCCCATCCGCGACATCGAAGCGAAGATGGACAAGTGCCCCGTCGACATGAAGACGGTGACGCCCGAAGAGGCGAAACGGGCGGTCGAGAAACTGCTGCAGTGAGCCACGTCCCACACGTCGTCGCCTGGAATCTCACGCGGCGCTGCAATCTCGAGTGCGCCCATTGCTACATCTCGGCCGGTCCACACGAGAGCGCGACGTCGGAGCTCGCGACGAGTGAGTGCCTGCGGATCGTGGACGAGCTGCTCGGCGTGAATCCGGCGCCGCTGCTGATTCTGTCGGGCGGCGAGCCGCTGCTGCGCCCGGACGTCACGCAGATCGCGGGGTACGCCTCGCAGCACGGCGCGACCGTGGTGGTCGGGACGAACGGCACGCTCCTGACGGACGAGCGGATCGCCGCGCTCAAGGCGGCCGGCGTGCGGGGCGTGGCGGTCTCGATCGATTCCTTGCGGCCGACCTACCACGACAACTTCCGCCACGGCAAAGGCTCGCTCGATGCCACGACCCTAGCGCTGGGCCGGCTGCGCGCGCAGCGGCTCGATTTCATCATCCAGACGACGGCGACCAAGGGGAATCGCGCCGAGCTGGAGCGGGTGGCACAGTGGTCGGCAGAGCAGGGCGCCGTCGCGTTCAACTGCTACTTCCTGGTCGCGACGGGACGGGGCGCGGGGTTGTCCGACCTGGCGCCGGCCGAGTACGAGGCGATCCTCGCCGATCTCGCGCGCTGGCAACGCCAGTACCGCGGCCAGATGATGATTCGCGCCAAGTGCGCGCCGCATTTCATGCGGCACGTGCATACGGCCGATCCCGAGTCCCCGATTCTGAATTACGAGACGCGCTGTCCGTGCGGCACGCAGTACTGCCGCATCACCCCCGACGGCAAGCTCACGCCGTGTCCCTATCTTCCCGAAGTCGCCGGCGACCTGCGCGCGCAGAGCTTCGGCGAGATCTGGCGCACCGCGCCGCTGTTCCGGCAGCTGCGGGAGGGGACGCTGGGCGGCAAATGCGGCCGCTGCGAATACCAGAAGCTGTGCGGCGGCTGCCGCGCGCGCGCATTCGCGCTCGAGGGCGACGTCCTCGCGGCGGATCCGTCCTGCGTCTACGAGCCCGCGGGTGTCGCCGTCATCGAGCCGCAACACGAGGTCTCGTACGGCCAGGAGTTCATCCCCGCGCTCACGTGGTCGGCCGCCGCGCGGTCGCGGCTCGATCGTGTCCCGTCGTTCGTGCGCGGCGTGGTGGCGAAGCGTGTCGAGGATTGGGCGCGCGAGCGCGGCCTGCACGAAATCACGCCCGAGCTGCTGAGCGAAATCCGCAACGCGATG
>QHUE01000025.1 GCA_003221825.1 Gemmatimonadota bacterium | reverse complement strand
CGCTCGAGCCGTATCGGAGTAAGGCACGTAGTTAGTCCACATGGCGTTGGTGTACCCAACGCTATCAACCGTCATCCCAATGAGGTCAAGCGACAACGTATCGGGACCGCCAGGACTGCGCTCGAACGTCACGTAGGCATCGACTGCTATGGTGTCGCTCGATTCCGACAAAGTCACGACGAACCTGTAATCGAGGACACCTATTCGCGGCTTCGGGCTGACGGACCCTCTTGGCATCGAAAGCAGAGCCACCGCTGCCAGAACTAATAGTCTACTTCGCATACACCCCATCCAAGGCGCTCTCCCCCTTCGGCATTTTCTCGCGGCTCGCCAACGCTTCTGCGGCGGCGCGCTCCACGTGCTCTGTGATCTCAAGCTCCAGTTCTCCGAGCGTCTTCGGGGTGACGCCTTCTTCCTTCAAGTATTCCTCATAGAGCCCAATTGGATCGCGCTTCCCCCAACTCTTGAACAACTCGGCCGGAAACGTTTCCCGCGCCTCCCGCTCGTCGTGCGTTGCGTGTCCGCCCATCCGGAACGTCTCGGCAATCAGTAGCGCTGGCCCATTGCCACTACGACACCGCTCGGCGGCGATCCGTGTGGCGGCGAAGGCATCGAGCACGTTGTTGCCGTCGAACGTCGCGCCCCATACGCCGTAGCTGGCGGGCCAGTCCTTGAAGTCGGCGGGCAAATGATGCTGCTCGAGACGCGTGCCGAGCGCGACCTGGTTGTTCTCGATGATGAAAATGGCCGGCACACGCTGGACGGCCGCGAAGTTGGTGCCCTCGTGCGCCGCGGCAGTCTTGGTCGATCCATCGCCGACCCAGGTGAGCGCCACACGCGGCTCCCGCTTGACAGCACGCGGCGGCGTTGCGGATCATCGGCGCCACGATGTCTTTGCCGCGCTCGAGCGCCTGGACCGGCCCGACGGTCGTCGCCTCTTCGCCGGTGCCCAGCCATGCCTTCGAGATGACGCCGGTGCGGACCCAGCGCTTCAGCTCGATGTCGTGCAGCCGGGCCCTGAGCAGGCCGCGGTACAACTCGAGCTTCTTTTCCCGCGACAACTCACCCACGACGCCGGCACGCTCGGCATCCGCTTCGATAGTCGATCGGAAGGCGCGCACGAGCGCGGGATCCGGTTTCCAGTCCACGTACTCCGGTGGGTCGAACGCGGGGAACCGCTTCACGCACGAATTGCGGTAGTCGTCTGGGTGGGTTGTTGAAGAGCAAGGAGGGAGAGCAGCGCGAGTCTGATCAAGAGAACTTCTCCTTGAGTTTGCCGAGGAATCCGCCGGAGGATTCCTGCGTGCCCCCCCCCGTGAGCGCGTCGCCGAACTCGATCGCGGTCGCGAAGCGGTCGTCGGGATTCGTTTGCAGCGCTTTGGTGAGCGCCTTCTCGACCGCGTCGGGGACGTCGGCGCGCAGCGTCCGGATCGGCACGGGCTGGCTACGCAGGCGTGCGATCATCATCTCCTGCGCGTTGCGGCCCTGGAACGGCAGCTTGCCGGTGAACATCTCGAACGCCACGATGCCGAGCGCGTAGATGTCGCTGCGCGCGTCGAGCGGCTTGCCGCGGATCTGCTCCGGGCTCATGAACTCGGGTGTGCCGAGGATGATGCCGGTGGCCGTCAGCTTCGCAATCGCCGGATCGGCGCGCCGCTCCTTGGCCAGCCCGAAGTCCATCACCACAGCGCGCTCGGCGCCGCCGTCGTCGTCCACCAGCATGACGTTCTCCGGCTTCAGATCGCGGTGAATGATCTGCAGCTCGTGCGCGTGGTGCAGGCCGGCGCACATCTGCTTCAGCAGCGTGACGCCGAGCGTCATGTCCATCGGGCCGCCGCGCACCTCACGATCCGAGAGCAGCTCGCCCTTCAGGAACGGCATGACCAGATAGATCAGCCCGTCCTCTGACTCGCCGAGGCGCAGGATGCGGCAGACGTTGGGGTGATCCAGGCGCATCGCCAGACCCGCCTCGCGCCGCAGGCGCTCGACCGAGCTCTTATCCGCGGCGAGGCGCGGCGAGAGCACCTTGATCGCAACCGTGGCGCCCGATGAGATCTCCTTGGCGAGGTAGACGTACGACATCCCGCCTTCGCCCAGCTTTTTCATGACCTGATAGCGGGCGTCCAGGATCTGATTCGAGAGGCTGGAGGCGCGGTCCAGGCCGGCTTTCCCGGGAGGCAGCGGCGTGCGCACGCCCGTCCCGCCGCCTGACCCGGGGGGCGGAGGCGCCGCCGGTGTTTTCGCCTGGATTTCCACGAGCATGCTGCCGTCTTTGGGGCAGAACCGTGCGCCGGTGTCGGTATACACCGATCCGCACTTGGGACAGCGGCGCTCGCTCATTGCCGGACCAAGTTGCGCCCTTCGTTCTTGGCGCGATAGAGGGCCTGATCGGCGAGCGACACAAAGCTGTCCGCACTGTGCACGCGATCATCGGGAAACGTCGCGAGTCCGATGCTGATCGTCACGCGGACGGGATCGTCACCGGGATCGGCGAAATCGCGATTCTGCACGCGCGAGCGGACGCGTTCGGCGAAAATCGCCGCGCCTTGCGTGGACGTCTCCGGCATCACGACGACGAATTCCTCGCCCCCGTAGCGCGCCACGAGATCGACCGACCGGGCTTCGCGGCGGAGCAGCTCGCCGACCTGGCGCAGCACCGAATCGCCCGCGATATGGCCGCGGGTGTCGTTGATCGATTTGAAACGGTCCAGATCGGCGAGCATGATCGTCAGCGCCAGGTTGTACCGCCGAGCGCGATCCAGCTCCCCGGCCAGCGCCTCGGCCAACGCGCGGCGGTTCATGCAGCCCGTGAGCGCATCGGTCGACGCGAGCTTCTCGAGCCGCTGCTTGTCCGAGACGGCGCTCTCGAAGTCGTACGCCTTTTCGATCGCCGACACGGCGGTCTTGATGACGGTTTCCGCGAACTGCGCGTCGGCGCGGGTGAGCGGCGGATCGTCCCCGGTCGTGCGCAGGAAAAAGACGCCGATCTGCTGCTCCTTCATCCAGAACGGCAGGGCCACGGCCGAGCGCGTCGGCACCTTGATTTCTTCGCGCTCCCAGCGGCGGCGCTCTTCCTCGTACAGCGGATCGGTCGCGACGTCCTCGACGAGCACCAGGCGGCCCGTCGAGACCGCCTTGCGAATCTCGGGGTAGCGGGCCAGTTCGATCTGGAGATTGCGGAGCATCGGGTTCTCATACGCCGCCACGACGATGCCTTGCTGGTCCCCCGGTTTGGCGAGCACCATCGAACACTTCGAGATGTTGAGCGCCCGGGCCACGCGCCGGGCGAGGATGTGGTACATCTCGTCCGGCTTGAGGGAGTCGGTCACCTCGTGGAGGATGTCTACCATCGCCGCCCGGCTCCGTGCTTCCTCACGGGCCTGCGCGAGGGCGCGGCCGACGCGGATGTGCGCCTCGACGCGCGCCAGCAGCTCCCGCACGCGGAACGGTTTGGAGATGAAGTCGGCGGCCCCGAGTCCCAACGCCCGCACCGTCGCTTCCTCGGGCGGCATGGACGACACCATCAGCACCGGCAGGTCGCGGTAGCGCTCATCCTGCTTGAGACGCTCGAGCAGCTGCAGGCCGTCCACTTTGGGCATCATGATGTCGAGCAGCAGGAGCGCGGGCTTGATCTCCTCGAGCTTGGCGAACAGCCCGTCGCCTCCCGGACACACCGCCACCTCGTACCCGTTCTCCTTCAGGATCCAGGTCAGGGTCTGGACCAGCGAAGCGTCGTCGTCAGCGACCAGCACGCGCGTTGCGGTACCAGGCATCAGTCCGTTGCCTCGAGAAGCGAGCGATCCACATTGCCGCCGCTGACCACGAGCACCGTGGTTCGGGAGCGGGGCACCGCACCGGCGAGCAGCGCCGCCGTCGTTGCCGCACCCGACGGCTCGACCGCGAGCCGGCAGGTGCGCCATAGAAACTGCACGGCGGCGCGGATGCTGTCATCCTCGACCAGTACCACACCACGAATCCGTCCGCGCTCCCGGGTGAGCTCGGCGAATGGAATGTCGCCGACGTTGAGCGTGATCAGCCCGTCCGCGATGCTGCCGGTGCGCTCGAGCCGAACCACTTTGCCGGCGGCGAGCGAGCGGTGCAGCTTGGGCGCGCCCGCCGGCTCCACACCCCACACGGCCGCCGTGCTCCCCGCGGCCGCGAGTCCGGTGACGACGCCCGAGATCAGCCCGCCGCCGCCGACCGGTACCACCACCGTCTCGACCTCAGGCAGCTGCTCGACGATTTCGAGCGCGACGGTCGCCTGCCCCGCGACGATATCGGGATGATCGAAGGGCGGTACGATCGCCAGGCCGTCGTGGGCCGCGATCGCTTCGGCCTTGATCCGCCGGTCTTCCGAGGTTCGCCCGGCGAAGACGACCTCGCCACCCCATTTCTTCACGCCCTCGACTTTCACCGCGGGCGCCGTTTCGGGCATCGTGACGACGGCCCGCACGCCGAATTGCTTCGCGGCGTACGCGACCGCCTGGCCGTGATTGCCGGATGAGTAGGTGATCACCCCGCGCTTGCGCACGGCCTCGGGGAGTTTGCGAATCGCGTTGTAGGCGCCGCGGATCTTGAAGGCGCCGATCGGCTGCTCGTTCTCGAGCTTGAGGTGGACCCCCAGCTCCTCGACGTAGATGAGTCGAGTGCGGCGCGCGACGCCCCCCCCCCGCAGGCCCTCTGCGGCTTCTGCGATGTCCCGGGGCGTGACCACGCTACTTCTTGGGCTTCGGGGCTCGGGACTTGGACTTGGGCTTGGCCTTGGCCTTGGACTTGGGCGCGGGAGCCGGCGTCTCGTCGTCGTCGCCCTCCTCGACATCGTCGTCCTCGTCTTCCTTCACCACGCGCGCCACGTCCACGACGAGATCGCCGGGCGTGAGGTTCATGACCTTCACACCCTGCGTGTTGCGGCCGGAGATGCGGATGCCCTCCACCGGGACGCGGATCATGATCCCTTTCTTGGTGATCATCATCAACTCATCGTCCGGCAGCACCTCTTTCAGCGCGATGATCTCGCCGGTCTTGTCGCTGCGCTTCAGGGTAATGATGCCGCGGCCGCCGCGATGCTGGACGCGGTATTCGTCCAGCTCGGAGCGCTTCCCCATGCCCTTCTCGGTAACGGTGAGCAGCGTGGACTTGCGGCGCACGACGACCATGTCGATGACGTGGTCTTTCTTGTCGAGCTCGATGCCCTTCACGCCGGTGGCCGTGCGGCCCATGTCGCGCACGTCTTTTTCGTGGAAGCGAATGCTCATGCCGTGGGCGGTGGCGAGCACGATGTCGTTCTTGCCGTCCGTGACCTGCACGTCGATCAGCTCGTCGCCCTTCTCGATGTTGATCGCGCGGATCCCGACCGAGCGCGGATTGCCGAATTCCGAGAGCACCGTCTTCTTGACGACGCCGTCCTTGGTGGCGAACAGCAGGAACTGATCCTCCGAGAACTCCCGCACCGGGACGAGCGCCGCGACTTTTTCGTCGGGCTTCATCGCGACGCAGCTGAGGATCGGCTTGCCGCGCGCCGCCCGCGCCGCCTGCGCGATCTCGTGCACCTTGAGCCAGTAGCACTGGCCCTGTTCGGTGAAGAACATCACGTAATCGTGCGTCGAGGCGATGAACAGGTGCTCGACCCAGTCGTCTTCCTTCTGATGCGCGGCGATCACACCCTTCCCGCCGCGCCGTTGCCGGCGATACGCGGAAACCGGGAGCCGCTTGATGTAGCCGGCGTGGGACACGGTGATGACCATGTCCTCTTCGGCGATGAGGTCCTCGATCGAGAATTCGCCCTGATCGGCGACGATCTCGGTGCGCCGCTCGTCCCCAAACCCGTGCGCCAGCTCCGTCAGCTCCTCCTTGAGGATCTTCATGCGCCGCGGCTTGGAGGCGAGGATCTCCTTGCATTCCTTGATGAACTTGCGGACGTCCTTCAGCTCCTCCTCGAGCTTCGTGATCTCGAGGGCGGTGAGCCGCGCCAGCCGCATGTTGAGGATTTCAGCGGATTGTTTTTCCGACAACTTGAAACGCTTCCGTAATGCGGCGTCTGCGGAAGGCGTGTCCTTCGATTTCTTGATGATTTTGATCACTTCGTCGATGTGGTCGACGGCGATCTTCAAGCCTTCGAGGATGTGCTCGCGGTCCTGCGCGCGCTGCAGCTCGAACTCGGTGCGCCGCGTGATGACGGTGTGGCGGTGCTCGATGAAGTGCTGCAGCAGCTCGACGAGGGTGAGTTCCCTGGGCGTGCCGTCCACCAGCGCCAGCATGATGGCGCCGAACGTCTGCTGCATTTGCGTGTGCTTGTAGAGCTGATTGAGCACGACCATCGGGATCACGTCGCGCTTCAGCTCGATGACGAGCCGGATTCCTTCCTTATCGGACTCGTTGCGGACGTCGCTGATCCCTTCGAGCTTCTTCGCGAGCACGAGGTCGCGGATCTGCTCATGCACCCGTTCGGGACTGACCTGATAGGGGAACTCGGTCACGACGATCTGCTGCTTGCCGGTCGATTCCTTCTCCTCCGCGATCGCGCGGGCCCGGATGATGATGCGGCCGCGGCCCTTCTCGTAGCA
>QHUE01000024.1 GCA_003221825.1 Gemmatimonadota bacterium | reverse complement strand
CGGGGGAGGGTGATCCTCCGCGACTGGGATTCAGAGACGCATGACGGATCGCACCGCACGCATTTACGACGTGGTCATCGTGGGCGCCGGCCCGGCGGGTTTGTGTGCCGCGCTCTACGCGAGCCGCGGCATGCTCAGCGCGGTGACGATCGAGCGCGGCGCCCCGGGCGGTGAGCTCCTCAACACCGATCTCATCGAAGACTACATCGGCTTCGAGAGCATCAAAGGGTGGGAGCTGGCGCAGAAGATGACCGAGCACGCGAAGAAGTTTGGCGCCGAGATCGTGACCGATACCGTCGAGCGAATCACGAAAGACGCGGACGGCTGGTTCGACGTGCAGACGGCGCGCGGCAACAGCTACCGCAGTCAGGCGGTGATCCTCACGGCGGGCGGCACCCCCGTCAAACTCGGCGTGCCGGGTGAGAAGGAGTTCGCCGGAAAGGGCGTGTCGTATTGCGCGGTGTGCGACGGCGCCTTCTTCAAGGGCGAGCGACTGGCGGTCGTCGGGGGTGGGGATGCCGCCGTGGAGGAAGCCGACTATCTCACGCGGTACGCGAGCAAGGTGCACCTGGTGCACCGCCGCGAGGAGTTCCGCGCGTCGGCGCTGCTGCAGGACCGGGCGTTTACGAACCCCAAGATCGAGGTGATCCGCAATACGATCGTGCCGGAGATCGTCGGCAACGAGAAAGGCGTGACCCACGCCGTGCTCGAGAATACGACCACCGGAGCGAAGTCGAATCTGGATGTCGGCGGTGTGTTCATCTTCGCGGGGTTCAAGCCCAACACGCAGCTGGTCGAAGGGCATGTAGACCATGACGCCGGCGGCTATCTGATCACCGACAGCCGCATGATGACGTCGATGGCGGGACTCTTCGCCGCAGGAGACGTCCGCAGCCAGGTGACCCGGCAGATTACCACGGCGGTTGGTGACGCTACGACCGCGGCCATCGCCGTCGAGAAGTACCTCAAGTCGCTGCGCGAACAGCAGGGCGACGGCAAGGGCAAGGCACGGAAGTGAAGATCGTCCAGATTCCCAATGGCATGTTCGTCGAGAACTGCTATCTCGTCGTGGACGAGGAGGCGGGGGCGTGCGCGATTGTGGATCCGGGCGAAGAGGCCGGCCTCATTCTCCACAAGGTGCAGGAGACCGGCGCACGCCCCGTCGGCATCTGGCTGACACACGCGCATCTCGATCACGTCCTCGGCGTGCCGCGCATCGCGGCCGACACGGGCGCTCCGGTGTGGTTGCATCCGGCCGACCGGCCGCTGTATGATGCCGTTCCAGAGCAGGCGGCGTGGTTCGGTCTTGCGCCTCCGGACCGCCTGCCCGCGCCCGATCAGGAGCTGTCCCACGGCATGCGATTGCCGGTGGGCAACCTCAGCTTTGCGGTCAGGCATGCGCCTGGGCATTCCCCCGGAAGTGTGTGCTTCGTGGCCCCGGGGGTCGCGCTCGGCGGGGATGTGCTCTTCGCCGGCTCGATAGGCCGGACCGACTTGCCCGGCGGCGACTACGAGACCCTGATCGCGAGCATCGAGCGCGAGTTGCTCCCGCTTTCCGACGACACCATCCTCTACAGCGGACATGGACCCGAAACGACCATCGGACGAGAGCGCCGCACCAATCCCTTCCTCACCGGCGTCTACCGGATCGGCTAAGCCTGCCCCTCGGTCCCGGCCGCGCTGCATGCGCTGCGGGAACGAGGTCCAGCCGAAGCCCTGGGGTTGCAAGAATCCGTGTCCCAATTGCGGATTCCTCTATCCCCTCGGCGACTGCTCCGATTGAATCACGTCCTCGCAATCCTGCTCCTCGGGATTGATTGCGCGGCGCGCGCGTGGCGCATTCAGCTCGCCAGCTGGGCGGCTGGCGGGCGGCTCACGTTTCGCGATGCCCTCCGCTTGAACCTGTACGGTGAAGCGGCATCCACCTTCACGCCGAACCGTCTCGGGGGCGAGCCGGCGCGCTTCCTCGGCATGACGTGGTCCGGGCGGCGCGTCGTCCTGGCCTTGGTCGCCCTGGGCGTCGAAGTAACGGCCGAGTGGCCCGTGTTCGGGATCGTGGCGATCGCGCTCGTGGCGTACTACGTGCCCGATTGGAGCGCGGCGGCGGATCGCTTTCTGACGCACAGCCTGGCCCGCGACCTGTTGGGGCTCGAGCTCATCGCGCTCGTCGCGCTGCTCGTCATCTGGACCCTGCAGCAGCTGGTGCGGCCGGGCGCGATCCGGCACCGGGTGCGGCGCCAATGGCGTGTCGCCCTGGCGCACGTGCGGCGCGCGCCCTGGTGGGTCCTGTTGGTTGGCGCGCTGCTGACCGTCGTCAGCCTCGCCGCGCGGGCGCTGGTGTTGCCGGCGCTCGTGTGGGGGCACCCCAACGCGCCGCCCTTCAGCGTCATGTTCTTCGGGTCGCTCGCGCTGCTCCACGCGCCGCTCGTCGTGCCGCTGCCGTCGGGTGGCGGAGGCATTGAAGTCGCATTTCTGTCGGGGTTCGCGGGAGACTTCGGTCCCGGCCATCAGGTTATGATGCTGTTGCTGTGGCGCTTCTACACGACGATTCTGCTGACGGTGCTCGGCGTGTACTTGCTGGTTCGGACGCACGGCGCTGCCGCCGCGAAAGATCTGTTCACCGTCGGCTGGTTCCGGCGGCGCTAGCGAGGACCGATTCTATGGGCGATTCTTGGCTCGAGACTAACGGGATGGTGGAAGCGGTGAATCAGACGCGGATGGAACGTGATCCCCTGGGAGAGATGCCCGTGCCTGCCGAGGCGCTCTGGGGCATCCAGACCGAACGCGCCCGGCAGAACTTCCCGATCTCCGGTCTCCGCCCGCTCCCCGCCTTCGTCGACGCCGTCATCCGCATCAAGAAAGCCGCCGCCCTGACCCATCGGGACACCGGTCGGTTGGAGGCGAAACTCGCCGACGCGATCGTCACGGCGGCCGACGAAGTCCTGGCCGGCGGCCATCGCGAGCACTTCGTCGTCGATCCCTATCAGGCCGGCGCCGGCACCTCGCACAACATGAATTGCAACGAGGTGCTCGCGAACCGCGCCAACGAGCTGCTGGGCGCCAGACGGGGCGACTACAAGCCGGTCCATCCCAACGACCACGTCAACATGGCGCAGTCCACCAATGACGTCATCCCCACGGCGAGCCGGCTGGGCGCCCTGGCGCAGCTCGCGGCCCTGACGGAGTCACTGACCCGTCTCGCGCGCGCGTGCAGTGCCAAGGGCAAAGCGTTCGACGGGATCGTGAAGTCGGGCCGCACCCATCTGCAGGATGCAACCCCGATCCGGCTCGGCCAGGAATTCGCGGCATTCGGGCACACCGTCGAGCGCAACCGCGACCGGATCGTGCGCGCCGCCGAGGACCTGCGCGATCTGGGCATCGGCGGCACCGCGGTGGGCACGGGGCTCAACGCCGAACCGCAATATCCCGCGCTGATGGTCAAGCACCTGCGCGCCATGACGGGGCTCGAGCTGCGCGAGGGGAAGGACCGTGTGCAGTTGATGCAGTCGATGGGCGACGCGGCGGCGCTCTCCGGTGCCGTGCGCACCTACGCGGTGGATCTGGGAAAGATCGCGAGCGACCTGCGCCTGCTGGCGTCGGGGCCGCGTACCGGGCTGGCGGAGATCGTGCTGCCCGCCGTGCAACCGGGCTCGAGCATCATGCCCGGCAAGGTCAACCCGTCGATCGCGGAGATGGTCAATCAGGTTTGCTTCCAGGTGATCGGGAACGACGTGACCGTGACTGCCGCCGCGGAGGCGGGACAGCTCGAGTTGAACGTGATGATGCCCGTCATCGCCCACAATCTGTTGTTCTCGATGAGCATCCTCACGAGCGCATCGCGTGTCCTGGCGGAGCGGTGCGTCGAGGGGATCGAGGCCGACGCGGCGCAGGCCGCGCACTGGCTCGAGCGCAGTCCGGCGCTGGTCACGGCGCTGGCGCCGAAGATCGGCTACGCCGAGGCCGCGAAGCTGGCGAAGGAGGCGGTGGCGAAGAACGTCACCGTCCGCCAGCTCGTGATGGAGAAAGGGATCTTGAAAGGGAAGGAGCTCGATGAAGTCCTGGATTTGCGGGCGATGACGGAGCTGGGCGTGCCGGGCGAGCGCAAATAACTTTCACAGCGGAGACGCGCACATGAACAGCTGGATCGCTGCCGGACTCATCGCAGGCGTCGTCGCGTATCTCGCCGATTGGGTCGTGTGGAGCAAGGTGTTCAACACGGGGCTGGAAGGGTTCGGCATGCAGATGTCGCCGGAGGAGATGAAGCGGTTCATGGGGCCCGCGCTCGCGAAATCCGCCGTGCTGTCGCTGGCGTTTGGTCTGCTGCTGGCCTGGTTCTACGGGCGGTTCCGCGGCGCATTGTGGGTCCAGGGTGGCGGTCCGCTCGCGGGGATGGAGTTCGCGACGGTGTTGTGGCTGCCGACGATTTTTCTGGCGATGGTCGGCAGCGGTGTCTGGTATGTGAAAGCGAAGGCGCTCCAGATGGCCACCTGCTGGGCGTGGCTCATTCGCATGAATGCGGCGGGCCTCGTGGTGGGGTTGCTCATGAAGTGAGCCGTGTCACGGCACTCACGAGCGCGACGGGGTAAACGTTTTCCATGCGCACCCTCTCACTGATTCTGATCGCGCTCGTGGTTGCCGGCAATGCCGCGGCGCAACGCCGCGGGCGAGTCGGTCCCACGGTTTCCTCCATCTCGATCGAAGACGGTTCCGGCGGCAATCAATCGTTCACGTCGTTCGGCGGCAGCCTCGCGCTACTGTCCGGCGACGATGGCGAGTTCGGCGTCGAGGTTTCGCGTTAC
>QHUE01000023.1 GCA_003221825.1 Gemmatimonadota bacterium | reverse complement strand
ATCGCCTGGCGCCGGCTCGCCAAGGGCGCGCAGCCCAGCATTCTCCAAATCCGCACTCTCGCGCCGGGCGAAACGATGGAATGGCGCGATACCTGGCTCCCGCGCGAGCCCGGCCATTACCGAATCCAGGGGATCCTGCCGTCCGACGAACCCGAGCCCCTGCGGACCCCCTGGGCCCAAGTCGAGGTCAGCCCTTAATCGTCTTCGTCGCCTCGTCCCACGTCACGACGTTGCGCCGGAAGTACGCCTCGTTCGCCATGTGACACGCGAGCGCGGCGTTGTGCCCGAACACTACGTCTTCGACCACCGGTTTCCGCGTGCGCACCGCTTCGAAGTAGTTCCACAGGTGCGGCCGCGTGTCGTCGAAGTCCGGAGTGCTGAAGGACACGGTCTCGGACAACGGTGGCGCCTGGCCCGCCTGCAGGTCGTGGTCCTTGTGCCACTGCGTATCGTAGGCGTCACGCAGGGCGCGCGGATAGCTGCCGGTGTAATAGCTCGGCCACCGATCCGTACCGGTCTGCGGTGAGAAGCTCATGGTATTGCCCGACACCTCGAGCACGCCCTTCGATCCCTGGATGCGATACTGCTCGGGCATTTCCGTCCCCAGGTTCAGCCGCATGTAGACGGGCAGGTCGCCGTAGTAGTAGATCGTGGCGTGCACGTCGGGCATGTTGCGCCCATCCTTCCAGCGCCGGATCCCGCCGACCGCGGCCGCCTGTTTCGGCGGCTCGTTGATGCCGAGCATGAACTGCATGCCGCTGATCAGGTGGACGAGCAAATCGCCCGCGACGCCGGTGCCGTATTCCTTCCAGCAGCGCCAGCGCGCGAAGATGTTCGGATCGAGCGGCCGCTTTGGCACGTCGTTCTGCCAGGTGTCCCAGTCGAGCGTCTGGAGCGAGAGGTCGGGCGGTGGCGGATATTCCCACGCGCCGGTCGGATCGTTGCGGCCGAGCCAGCCTTCGACGAGCGTCAAGTCGCCGAGCATCCCCTGGGCAATCATCTCCTTCGCCTTGGCGCAGATCTGCGAGCTGACGCGCTGCGAGCCGACCTGCAGGATGCGGCCGCTCTTCTTCACGGCGTCCACCATCGCGACGCCGTCGGCCGCGGTATGGGACATCGGCTTCTCGATGTAGATGTCCTTCCCGGCGCTCACCGCTTCTACGACCATGCGCCGGTGCCAATGGTCCGGCACGGCCGCCACGATGCAATCGATGGTCTTGTCATCGAGCAGGCGGCGGTACTCCCGCGTGGTGGGGAGGTTGGGGCCGACGATTTCCTTGGCCAGCGTATGGCGGCCGTCGTATAAGTCGGCCGCCGCGGCGCACGTCACCCCCGGCAGCGAAATCGAGGTGCCGAGGAGTCCGGAGCCCTGCATCCCCACGCCCACCATCCCGAACCGGACAGTGTCGCTGGGGGCGACTGCGCGGAACTTGAACGGCTTCACAGCGAGCGAGACGCCGGCGGCAGCGGCGCCCATCTCCAGGAATTCACGGCGGGACCAGGTCGGTTTCTTCATGGCGACTCCTGAGGTGCGGGTTTGAGCAGTCTATTATGCCTGCGTGGTGGGCAGTGAGCCACCGATCGCATCCACCTCTCGTCCTAACTCGAGAATCTGCTCCCGGATCGCTCGGCGCTCGGCTGTCAGGCGCAGGAATGCACGGCGGCGAAAGAGGAAGATGCCCAGCGCCCGCGTCGCGCCAATCACGCGATCGAGCCGTTCCGCGAATTGCAATGCCACGTACCCCGTGAGGGGTAGCACCGGCGCCACGAGCGCGGCGGCCCAGGGGCCCCGCCACAGCCACACCGCCACGACGAGCGCCGCCCACGTGATGGGGAAGAGTAGCATCGCGGCGAGCAGTTTGACTGTCGCGAGCGCATCCTCCTTCTCTTTCGTTATTCCGGTGGCGACCCAATCAACGACCCAGTAGGCCGGGTAATGCACCACCAGGCCGACGACGGCGACCGGGAGTCCGAGCATCAGGAATAGCACGCTCTTCACCGCGTACGTGATGACGCGTATCCACGCGTAGCTCCGCGGCGCGAGCTGTTTCGCGTCCAAACCAGCGGCCGCGAGTGCCGCTGCATGGCGCTCGAGCCGCCCTTGGAGCGCGGCGACTCGTTCGGGCCAACGCTGACGCACCACCTCATATCCCGCAAGGAACCGGCGGCGTTGTGCGAACTCGTCCTCGAGCGACACCGGCGCGCTCGTCGCGTCGTCAGCGGCGCTGAAGATGCGCTGCGCTCGCGCGATGAGCGCATGCACCTCCCCTGCATCGGCCTCGAGCGTGACTGCCCGCAACGCACTCCCAAGCCGTTCGGTGAGTTGCAGCACCGGCTCGGGCGGCGGCTCGGCTCCCGGCTGCAGCGGGATTCGCTCCACCGGCAACGGATCTCCGAAATGCAGCAGCGCCGCAGTGCGGAAGGTCTTCTTGGCCCGGTAATACAGGCCCGCCGGCACGATCTCCAGCGCCACGTCCGGCGGCAACGCAGCGGCAGCGCCGAGTGCGATACGGGCGGTGCCGGTCTTGAGTGGTCGTAGCTTCGGGTCGCTGTGGGAGGTGCCCTCGGGGAAAATGGCGATCGTGCCGCCACGCACGAGGACGGCACGCGCCGCCTCAAACGTCTGCGCATTCTTCGCAAGATCGGACCCCGCATCCTGGCGGCGGTGGACGGGGATCGCCTCGAACGCCCGCGCGATCGCGCCGATCACCGGCATACTGAAGAGCGGGGCCTTCGCGAGGAAGGATACGCGGCGCGGCGCGAGACACAGGAGAAACGCGGGATCGATGAGTCCGTTCGGGTGGTTGAGCACGAAAATGACCGGGCCTGCCGTGGGCACCCGCGCGACGCCGGTGACTTCGATGCGGCGGAAGAAGATCCGCAGCACCAGGCGGAGCAGCGGACGCAATACCGTCCTCATGCGACCAGCGCCACCGCCCGCGATTCGCGCCACGCCGCGTACGTCCAAATTGCCCCGCTCACCATGATCGCGACAGGAATGATCAGCATCGCCTGCGCCAGCGAGCGGGCGTCCGAGATCGCGCCGACCAAGGCGGGGGACGGCACGTCTCCCAGGATGTGGATCGTGAAGATGCTCAACGCCACCGCCGTCGCGCGCATGTGGGGCGACACGGCGTTCACGATCGCCGAGTTGATCGGCCCCGTCGATGCGAACAGACACAGCTCCGCTACGATGATCGCGACCCAGTACAGAGCCGGAGCCCGTGCGGCGAGAGCCACGAAGGTGAGGGGTGCCGCGACCAAAGTGACACCGCCCGACAGCCACATGTACGCCTGCTTCGAAACGCGCAGCAGCCGGTCACCCACCCATCCGCCGCCATAGGTTCCGAGGAATCCGGTGACCACGACGATCGCGCCGAACTGCACTGTTGCCCGCGCTTTGGGGATGCCGCGCACGCGCTCGAGAAACGAAGGCATCCAGAACGCCAGCGCACCGATCGCGAACGTATAGGCGGCGTACCCCAAGACGGTGCGCATGTAAGGACGATTCCGGAGCAGCACCGCGTACGCCGCTCTGGTCGCGCGGCCGAGCGAGAGTCCGTGGGCGCCTGGTGGAGGCGCGCTCTCCGGTTCCTGCGCTCCCCGCTGCGGCTCGTACAGCCGCCACGCGAGCACTGCGAGGACGAGCCCCGGGAACCCCGCGACCCAGAACGCCGGCCGCCAGCCGAAGTAGTGGTCCATGAGCCCCCCCACCATGTAGCCCAGCGCTGAGCCGATCGGAATGGCGGCGAAGAAGATCGCGAAGACCCGCCCCCGCCGCTCGCGCGGGAAGTAGTCCGCGAGCAGCGCCGGCGACATCGTCCCGTACGCCGCCTCGCCGATCCCCACTGCCGCGCGGGCCACAAACAACGACGCGAAGTTCCACGCGAAACCCGCCGCCGCGGTCGCCAGGCTCCACACGCCGACGCCGAGAGCGATCAGGCGCGTTCGCCGGCGGGTGTCGCCGAGCGAACCGAATAACGGCGCGGCGAGCATGTACACGATGATGAACCCGGTCATGAGCGACCCGAGCTGCGTGTCGGAGAGCTGGAGCTCCGAGTGCTTCATGCTTTCCGCCAGCGCCGCGACGATCCACCGGTCCAGGTAGTTGAACAGGTTGATCAGCGTGAGTACCACGAGCCCCACGCGGGCCGTGCGCGTGAAATCGTGAGACGCGGTGGGAATCATGAGAGCCCGACAAGCATACGCGCCGCGCTGCCGGTCGGCTCAAGCAACTCAAGGACCACGTCGACCGGTTCGCAACCGCGCTGGCCCGACTCGGTGTCGCGCGTGACACCCGAGTGGCCATCCAGCTTCCCAACATCCCGCAGACGGTCATCGCCTACTATGCGACGTTGTCGTTGGGCGCGCAGGTCGTCATGACGAATCCGCTGTACACGCCACGCGAGCTGGAGCATCAGTGGTCGGACGCCGGGTGCCGCGTCGCGGTCGTCACCGATTTCCTGTACGCCGACCGGATTCGGGCCGCCCGGGCGCGGCTTCCGATCGAGCATTACATCATCACGTCCATCCCGGACTACATGCGCTATCCGCTGAAGTTCTTCGCGCGCCGCAAGCTCGCGCACGCCGACCCGCCGCGAGTGGCGAGGGTAGCGCCCGAGCCCGGCGTGCATGACTTCCTGAAACTCGTGAAGGAGACGAAGCCCGCTCCCCTGCCGGCGGCCCCACGCCCCGATGACCTCGCCGTGTTGCAGTACACGGGGGGCACGACCGGCGTCTCCAAGGGCGCGATGCTCACGCACGGCAACCTGTCCGCGAACCTGCAGCAGTCGCGGGCGTGGTTCACCGGACTCGAAGAGGGGAAGGAGGTCTTCCTCACGGCACTGCCGTTGTTCCATGCGTTTGGAATGACCGCGGCCATGAACTTTCCCGTGAGCATCCGCGGCACGATGGTCCTGATCCCCGATCCACGGGACGTCAAGGCGATCGTGCGCGCTGTCGCCACCCACCGCGTCACGATGCTGCCCGCGGTGCCGGCCATCTTCAACGCGATCCTCAATTACCCGAAGATCGGCGACATCGATTTGCAGAGCGTGAAGCGCTGCTTTTCCGGTTCCGCCGCGATGGCGGAGGACGTGCTGCGGCGCTTCGAGGAGCTCACGGGATCGCGCATCGTCGAAGGATTCGGGCTGTCCGAAGCGTCGCCCGTGACGCACATGAATCCACTGAACGGCCTGCGCAAGCCCGGGACCATCGGCGTACCGATCCCCGACACGGACTCGCGGACGGTGAGCGTCGACGACGGGGTCACCGAGACAGGATCGGGGGAGCCGGGGGAGCTGATCATCCGAGGGCCGCAGGTCATGCGTGGGTACTGGAACATGCCGGACGAGAGCGCGCTCGCGTTGCGTGACGGCTGGCTGTACACCGGAGACCTCGCCGTCATCGACGCCGACGGCTTCCACCGTATTGTCGGACGGAAGAAGGAAATGATTGTCGTCTCGGGCTACAAGGTGTTCCCCGACGAAGTCGACGGCGTGTTGATGAGCCACCCCGCGGTGCTCGAAGCAGCGACGATCGGCCTGCCGGATCCGAAGCGCGGCGAGCTCGTCAAGTCGTTCGTGGTATTGAAGCCCGGCTACCAGGCGACGGTCGCGGAGGTGCTCGCGTTCTGTCGGGAAAACCTCGCGGCGTACAAAGTGCCGCGCGTCGTCGAATTCCGGGGCGAGCTCCCCAAGAGCGGCGCTCTGAAGATTCTCCGGCGCAAGCTGGTGGAGGAGGAGCTCGCTAAGAATCCGGCCTAGCGCGCCGGATACGTGCCGAGGATGCGGATACCGGACGTAAACGCTGCCAACTCCTCGATCGCCGGGCCGATGCCCTGGCCGGAATCGACGACATCCAGGTAGAACAGATACTCCCACGGGCGTCCCGGCAGCGGTCGCGACTCGATCTTCGTCAGGTTCAATCCCCGCGCGGCGAACACGCCCAGCGCCCGATGCAGCGTGCCCGGTGTGTTTCCCAGCGACAGCATCAACGACGTCTTGTTCGCCTGCTCACGCGGCGCCGGATCACGGGCGATGACGAGAAATCGTGTGTAGTTCTCGGCGTGATCCTCCAACCCCTCCGCGAGCACGTCGGCTCCGTAGAGCTCGGCGGCGAGTTTCGAGGCGATGGCCGCGTCGGCGTCGACCTTGCCTGACATCACATCGCGCACACTGCCGGCGGTGTCGTACGCCGGCACCGCGACGACATCCGGGTGCGTCAAGAAAAAGTGACGACACTGCGCCAGCGCGACGGGGTGCGACGCGACGCGATGAACGTGACCCAACGTCATCCGCGGCGGCGCGATCAGGCAATGACGAATGCGCAGCTCGGTTTCAGCGACGACGTGTAGCGCGTGCGCGCTCAACAGGTCGTAATTCTCATGCACCGATCCGGCGAGTGTGTTTTCGATCGGCACCATGCCGCTCGTCGCCTGTCCCGTTTCCACCGCGCGAAACAGATCCGTGAACGTGGCGCAGGGGATGAGCCGGAGCTCCCGGCCGTGAGTCTCGAGCGCCGCGGCGTGACTGAACGATCCCGCTTCGCCCTGGATTGCGACTGCCTCAGGCATCCGTCACCGCACCGTGACTGCTGCTCGACACGAGCCGGGCGTACTTCGCCAGCACGCCGGACGTATAGCGCGGGGCCGGCGCTTTCCATTTCGCGCGCCGCGTCTGGAGCACGCGGTCGGCGACGTTGATGCGGAGGTCGCCGCGGCCGGCATCGATCGTGATCGGATCGCCTTCCTCGACCAGCGCCAGCGGGCCGCCCAGCGCCGCCTCCGGGGCCACATGTCCCACGACAAGCCCGTGCGTGCCCCCGGAAAACCGGCCGTCGGTAATCAGGCCCACCGTCTCGCCCAGCCCCGCCCCGATCAGCGCCGCCGTCGGCGCCAGCATCTCGCGCATTCCCGGTCCGCCCTTCGGCCCCTCGTACCGAATCACGATGACGTCGCCCGCCTGAATACTCCCAGCCAGAATGGCGGCTAGACACGTCTCCTCCGACTCGAATACACGCGCGGGACCGGTGATCTCGTACGAGCCGCGCCCCCCCCCACTGATCTTTGCGACCGCGCCTTCGGGCGCCAGGTTGCCACGCAAAATCACGATGTGTCCCTGCGGAGCGAGCGGTCGATCCCACGGATGGATCACGTCCTGATCTGCCGACGGGCGCGCCGGCACATCCTTGATCACCTCGGCGACCGTGCGGCCATCGATCGTCAGCGCGTCGCCGTGCAGCACGCCATTGGCGTACAGAATGCGCATCACCTGCGGAATCCCGCCGGCACGATGCAAATCG
>QHUE01000022.1 GCA_003221825.1 Gemmatimonadota bacterium | reverse complement strand
GTGCGCCCCAGCGACGAGCGGGCTGCGACGCGCAGACGGTCGAGCACGAGGCCGCCGTCGACAACGGCTCCCGCGGATGGAGAATTATCGAGAATGATGACCGCGGCCGTGGGCTGGTGTGCCCCGCCCCCGCGCAGCGGCACCAGCGGTCGCGCGGCCGCGAACACGATCGCAACGATCAACGCCGTACGAAGAATCAGGAGCAGCAGATGCCGGAGCCTCAGCCGTCGTGCGCTCTCCCGCTCGGCAGCGCTGAGATACCGCACCGGCGGAAAATCGACCTCTGGAGGAATGCGTCGCTGCAAGAGATGGAGCAGTGCCGGGATGGCGGCGGCCGCGAGTCCCAACAGCGCCAGCGGATGAATGAAGCTCACATCAATAAGCGGAGCGCGAGGCCGAACGGCATGTCAGTCTGCACGTGATGGTATCCGATGCCGTGCCGGCGGCAGGCCTTGCGCCACGCCACGATCTCGCGACGCACGGTGTCGGCGTAAGCGCGCGCCAGCTCTCGGGGCCGCACGACAACGCTCAACGCCGATTCGGGATCGCGGAACCGCACTTCGGGCGGGCCACTGAGCTCGACCTCAGCCGGATCCATGAGGTGAAAGACCACTACCTGGTGGCCCCGATGCCGCAGATAGCGCAGTGCCGCGAGCGCGAGCTCGCGATCGAATAGCAAGTCCGAGAGCAACACCACCAGACCGCGACGTGTAAGCAGTGCTGTCAAGCGCTGCAGCGCCGTGTGTGCCGCAGTCCCCCGGCCGTCGGGCGTGTCGAGCAGGCCCCGGACGATGCGCGTCCACTGACCCGCTTTCACGCGAGCGGGGATCACTTGACGGACCTGCTCGTCGAACGTCACCAGGCCGGTGGCATCGCGCTGCCGCAGCAGAATCAGCCCGAGCGCCGCGGCCAGGCGATCAGCATACGCACGTTTGGTGAGACGATCGGGGGTGCCCTGCCACGCCATCGACCGGCTCGCATCGACGAGAAGCATGGCGCGGAGGTTTGTTTCTTCCTCAAACTGCTTGACGAACAGCCGATCCGAGCGGCCGAGGATCCGCCAATCCAGATAGCGCAGTTCATCACCTGCCTGGTAGGCGCGATGTTCGGTAAACTCCACCGAGAACCCGCGAAACGGCGACCGATGAACGCCCGCGAGGAACCCCTCAACAACTCCCTCGGCCACGATCTCGATGCCGCCCAGACGGGCGACTTCGGCCGGATCGAGCAGATCTAGGCGCTGGGCCAAGATATGTCCTTGCCATGGGACAGCCGGAGCGGGGTGCGACGCTGCCAAGTCATTATTTCAATATAATTTAGCTGTATTATGCCGCTGGCACAGTCTCTGCCTTAGCCGGGGCGGGAGGCACCATGTTCACGAACATCGCGCTGCTCAGCTTGGCATTCGTGTCCACATCCACGGTCCGGGACCCCAGCCTGTACCGGCCCCGCATCGAGCTGTGGACGAACCGCGGCGACGCCGCGGTTTATACGCGCGGGGAACGCGTCCGGCTGTACTTCAAGATCGATCAAGACGCCTATGTCACGATTTTCCGTGTCGATACGGATGGTCGTGTGCGCGTGTTGTTCCCCCGCGATCCCTGGGAAGACAACTTCGCGCGCGGCGGCCGGGAGCTCGAGGTCGATGGGCGCGCTTTGGGCAGCGATGCCTTCACAATCGACGACTACCCCGGTGTCGGCTACCTCTTCGCCGTGGCGTCGGCTGATCCGTTCGCCTACGACCAAATCGAGAGCGGTGACCACTGGGACTATCGCGTGATTGCCGATGGCCGAGTGAAGGGCGACCCATACGTCGCGATGACCGATCTCGCGCAGCGCATCGTGCCCGACGGTTACGCTGACTGGGACTACGACGTCATCTCGTACAACGTCGGGCAGCACTACGACTATCCGCGCTTTCTGTGCTACGACTGCCACACCTATGTGAGTTACTCGTACTGGGATCCGTACTACTACTCCTGCGTGCGTTTCCGCATGTTCGTGTATGACGACCCCTGGTACTATCCGTACCGGTATTATGGCGGCAGCCGCGTCGTGTTCACGCGGCCCTATCGTCCGCAGCCCCGCTTCATCTTCAAGGATTGGGGAACCGATCGGCCCAGCCGCGACGGCTTCGTTTCTCGCGAGCGCGAACGCCCGGTCAATGACAACGGACGGCGCGGTGTGACGAGCCGGGACCTGGGCGGGCTGGGTATCGTGCCGCCGCCCAACGTGCGCGACCGTCGCGACCGGCCGGGCGATGACCGCGGCAACGGCAACGATCGTGGCAACAATGGCAACGGTCGTGGCAACAACGGGAACGACGATCGCGGCCAGGGCCGTCGCGACCGGCCTGACCGTCCGGGCGATGACCGTGGCAACAACGGCAACGACCACGGCAACAAAGGGAACGACGATCGTGGGCAGGGACGGCGCGATCGGCCGGACGATAAACGGCCGTCGGATCGACCGATGGTCCTGCCGCCGACCGACCAGCCCCGGGTGGAGCCACGGCGCGACGAGCCACGAATCGAGCCCCGGCACGACGAGCCCAGGAATATCGAGCCGCGCGTGGAGCCACGCCGCGACGAGCCACGCCGGGTCGAGCCGCGCAATGAGCCGCGCAATGAACCCAGGAGCGAGCCGCGACGCGCAGAGCCACGTAACGAACCGCGCAGCCAGCCTCCGCCGCCGCCACGAGCGGAGCCGCGCCGCGACCCGCCGCGTGAGTCGCCAAAGCCGAAGAATGAGCCCGAGGTGCGGCGTCGGAAGCCGTGAGCGTTCAGACTGAAACCTGACGCGCCCGATCGTAGTCCCACACGGTCGGGCGCGTTAGTTTTCTGTCCCATTTCTTTCCGTCGAGGCTCCTTGCTCGCTCTGTTGCTTCTCTTGCAAGCGCAGGCTCCCGTGCAGCGGGCCGCGCTGACGATTTCTCCCGAAGACATCCGGCGGCGTATCGGGATCATCGCCGACGATTCGATGCGCGGCCGTGATACGCCGAGTCCTGAGCTCGATAAAGTGGCACAGTACATCGGCCGCGAGTACCGGCGCCTCGGGTTGAAGCCGGGCGGCGATCGCGGCACGTTCATTCAACGCTACTCGATCGATCGCGTGAAGATCATCGCCGAAAGCTCCGCGGCCTTCGTACATGGGGGCCCGGGGGCGACACTCAAATACGGCAACGACTTCATTTTTGCCGACAACTTGTTCGCGAGCGGGGACTACGCAGGTGACCTCGTACTCGTATCCGGACCGCTGACCGGCGCCACCGCCGACACGACCGCGCTGGCGGGGAAAATGATTGTGCTCGCGTCTCCACGCCTGCGTAGCTCCGATCGCGAGCGGGTGTTCAACTGGAAGCCTGCCGGCATCGTGTTGCTGAGCGGCGCCAGCGACTCGATGTGGGCGCAAATCGTGAGTCGCAACAATCGGCCTCAGATGCGTAACCCCGGCCGTCAGGTCGGAGGACCGGTTGCGTTGGGGCTCCGGATGGCATCACTCCAGCCGACCGCCGCGGCACTCGGCATCGATCTCGCAGCTGCGCAGTCCGCCTCGACCTTCGCGGTCCAGCCACTGACCGGGACCCAGCTGCACGTGCGTGCGCGAATTCAATCGCTGGAACACAGCTCCGCACCGAACGTGGTGGCTATTCTCGAAGGCAGCGATCCAACGCTCAAGAATGAGTACGTCGTCTTCAGCGCCCACATGGACCACGTTGGCGTCGCGGGACCGCGCGGCAGCGGGGGCTGCCGGGCGCAGGGCGCGGACTCGATCTGCAATGGCGCCGACGATGACGGCTCAGGCACCGTAGCAGTGGTGGAGCTTGCGGAGGCATTCGCCGGTCTCCAGCCTCGGCCCAAACGCTCGATCATTTTCCTGAATGTCAGCGGCGAGGAGAAAGGGCTGTGGGGAAGCGAGTATTTCTCGAATCACCCCGCGGTGCCGATCACGAACATCGTCGCCGATCTCAACATCGATATGATCGGCCGCAACTGGAGAGACACGATCGTCGCCATCGGCAAAGAGCACTCGGACCTCGGCGCGACGCTGAACCGCGTCGGTGCCGCGCACCCCGAGCTCAACATGCGGCCGATCGACGATATCTGGCCGGACGAGAACTTCTACTTCCGGTCCGATCACTACAACTTCGCCAGGAAGGGCGTGCCGATTCTGTTCTTCTTCAGCGGCACGCACCCCGATTACCACCAGGTGGGCGATTCGCCCGACAAGATCGACGCGGAGAAGGAGTCCCGCGTGGCGCGGCTCATCTTCTACCTCGGGGTCGACATCGCTAACAGCGCAGAGCGCCCAAAGTGGAACCCCGACAGCTACAAACGGATCGTCACCGGTAACTAACGCTCCCCGGCGCACGACGCCTATCTTTGCCTCGTGCGGGTGTTGATCGTAGAAGACGACCCAGAGCTCGCCGGCTTGCTCCGTGACGGTTTGCGCGAGCATCGCATCGACCCTACGCTGGCACGAGGCTTTGCCGAGGGACGCGAGCAGGCGCTGGTGGGCGATTACGACGTTCTCATCCTCGACGTTCGGCTGCCCGGCGGCAGCGGCTACGATCTCTGCGCCGATCTGCGACGCCAGAACGTCGGCGTCCCCGTGTTAATGCTGA
>QHUE01000069.1 GCA_003221825.1 Gemmatimonadota bacterium | reverse complement strand
TGGTGAGTTGTGCAGTCCCGGGCTTCGCTTCGTGCGCGGCGTGGGCGGCTTTGGCGATGCCGAAATCGGTCACCAGCACGTGGCCGCTCTTGTCGAGCAGGACGTTGTCCGGCTTGACGTCGCGGTGCACGATGTCGTGGCTGTGGGCGTACGCGAGCGCGTCGGCGACCTGGCGCGCGATGCGCGCGGCATCGCCGATCGACAGCTTCTGATGCCGCTCCAGGAGGTCGCCCAGCGACGGGCCGTCGATGCACCGCATGATGATGTAGAAGACCTCTGCCTGCCGGCCGACCTTGTAAATCGGCACGATATGCGGATGCTCGAGGCGCGCCACGGTCTGCGCTTCGCGCAGGAAGCGCTCCGCGACGTTCGGAGACGGCGCGAGCTCGACGTCGAGGACCTTCACCGCGACGTCGCGGTTCAAGGAGTTGTCGCGGGCGCGGAACACCGCGGCAAAGCCCCCCTGACCCAGCAGTGGGCCAACGGTAAATTCCGGACCAAGCGCTTGTTGCAGGCGCTTCTGGAGGGCTTCGAGGTCCATGGCGGTGCAAAAAGCTAGGATTGCAGGACGCGTTCTGCTAGGGACGAGTGCGCTGTTCGTCGTCTGGCTATTCGGTGTCTGGCCGCCGCCGATGTGGTGGCGCAGCCACGAGCCGCGGTGTACGGCGATGATGCGGGTACGGTCGGACTGTCGGACGGTCGGACGGTCCGACCGTCCCGCGGATCATCACAGCCCGTTACCGGTCCTCGAGCGCATGATCATCATCGCCGAGGACTCGCGATTCAAAACGCATCACGGGATCGATTTCATCGAATTGCGCGACGCGTGGGCCGCGGGTGGACATCGGGGTGCGAGTACCATCACCCAGCAACTCGCCAAGAACCTTTATCTGTCGCCCTCCCGCTCGATCTTTCGAAAGCTCAAGGAAGCCGTGACTGCGGTCCGGCTCGAGCTCGCCCTGAACAAGACCCGCATCATGGAGTTGTATCTGAACACCGCGGAGTGGGGACCGGGCGTGTGGGGCGCGGGCGCGGCGAGCCGGGCCTACTTCGGCCTCACACCGTCACAACTGAGCGACGCACAGGCCGCTGCGCTTGCCGCCACGCTGCCGCAGCCTCGGACCTCGAATCCCGCGTTTCGTCCGGCGCGCATGCTCGAGCGTCGGGATTTGATCCTCGCGCGCTACTACGGCGGCAAGACGCCGGTACCACCGGCGGAGGAAGACTCGATTCCAGTTATTCCCCCGATTGAGCCGCCTATTCTACCGCCGATACTGGACTCGCTCGTGATTCCGGATACCGTCCCGGTTCCAGATACGACAAAGGACCACCCAGACTCGGGTGGTCCCGTTGACCACTGACTCAAACCCGCTGCGTCGGTGCGTCTAGTTTTTGCAGGTCTCCGCTTAGTCTACCAACCGTAGGGGCATCACGAGCGCCATGTAGGACGCCGGATCGTTCCAGCCGACCGGCTCGATCGTCGCGGCGCGCTCCGGCGCCTTGAACGTGAAGCGCACTTCGTCCGTCGGCATGTACTTGAGGATCTCGAGCAAGTACATCGCGTTGAATCCGATCTCCAGCGGCTCGCCTTCGTACGTCACCGCCAGCTCGTCCTGCGCTTCGCCGAGATCCGGGGTCTGGACCGAGAACTTCACGTTGCCACCGGAGAAGGCGAGGCGGATGCGATGCGTCTGATCGCTGGCGACCACGCTCATGCGGCGCAGCGCGGCGGCCATGGCCAGTTTGTCGACGGTCGCCTGTTTGTCGTTCTCGCGGGGAATCACCTGCTCGTAATTCGGATACGGCCCCTCGATCAACCGGGAGAACACGAGCGTCCCGCCGGCGCGAAATCCGATGTGGTTGTCGCTCTTCGCGAGCTCGATCTCGGCATCGCCCGGGTAGAGCCGGCGGATCTGCTCGAGCGCCTTGGGGGGAACGATGAGATCCGCCGTCGATCCACCGGTCGCCGGCACATCCATCTTGGCCAGGCGGTGACCGTTCGTCGCCACCATGCGCATCCGGTCGGGGCGCAGCTCCCAGAGCACGCCGTTCAGGATCGGCCGGCTTTCCTCCGTCGACGCGGCAAACGCCACGTGTCCTACCAGCTTGTGGACGACGCCGGCCGCCGCTTTCCAAGCCTTCTCGAATTTCACCGCGGGGAACGAGGGAAACTCCTCGCGGGGCAGGCCCAGCAGTTTGAACTTGGAGCGACCCGACTCGATCGAGACGCGCGCTTCGCCGGCCGCGGTCACACGCACCGGGCCCAACGGGAGCTCGCGGGCGATGTCGACCAGCTTCTTGGCCGGCAGCGTCACGGCGCCGTCGGCATCCACCTCGGCGGCCACCGTCGTGCTCACCGCGATGTCGAGATCGGTGCCGGACAGCCGCAGACCGCCGGCCTGCTTCGAGGCTTCCACCAAAACGTTGGCCAGCACGGGAAGCGTCGTTTTGGCGGGGATGGCAGCTGCCACTGCCGCCAGGCCTTCCTGCAGCTGTTCCCGCGTGATCGTGAACTTCATGCCGGGCGCGTCGTCTCCGAAATGAGGAAAGTCTTTAGTACTACTTCTCTATATAGAACTACTAGTAGTAGTAGCAGACACCGGGGATATGTGGGCGATGTCGCTAAAGCGCAACCAGTGCAACACCTGTAGGTCGTCACCTGATGTTGGTGCACTGTTGGGACTGTTGGCGCTTTGCGGATATCCCAGCGGTTGTCCCCACAACCCACATCCCACCGTGTTTCCCACGCCGCTTTTGTTCGTTACAGTGCGGACAATTCCTGCCGTGCCATCTCCACGCGTTCTTTGAACGTGCGGTCGCGCATCATCTGGCGCTCGACCTTGTCCACGCTGTGAATCACCGTCGAGTGGTCCCGGCCGCCGAACGCCTGCCCGATCTCCACCAGCTGCATGCCCAGCATGTCGCGCGCCAGGTACATCGCGACCTGGCGGGGAATGGTGAGCGTTTTGGTCCGGGCCTTGGAGCGGAGTCCCTCCGGCGTCACGCCCCAGCGGCGGGCCACGACCTCCTGCACGCGGTCGATGCTGGGCGCCGACTGGCTCCCGCCGCCGTATCCTGACCCTGACCCTTCTTCACCCTGGCGGATCTTGTCCGACAGCGCTTCGCGCGCGAGCTCGATCGTGACCTCGCGGTTTTTGAGCGACGCGAAGAGCAGGAGCTTGATGATGCACCCCTCGAGTTCGCGCACGCTGGAGCGGATATGCTCGGCGATGAAGCGCAGGACATCGTCCGGGATCGTGAGCTCGAGATGATCCTGCTCCGCCTTTTTCCGCAAGATCGCGATGCGGTGCTCGAGATCGGGATGCCCGATGTCGGCCACCATCCCCCACTCGAACCGTGAGATCAGCCGATCTTCCAGCCCCGGGATTTCCTTGGGCGGCCGGTCGGAGGTCAGCACGATTTGCTTGTGCGCCTCGAACAGCGCGTTGAACGTGTGGAAGAACTCCTCCTGCGTCATTTCCTTGCCTTCGAGGAAATGCACGTCGTCTACGAGGAGCAGATCCACGTCGTTGCGGTAGCGCCGGCGGAACTCGGACATCGTGCGCGCGTGAATCGATTCGATCACGTCGTTGATGAATTGCTCGGCGCCGAAGTACTGCAACCTGGTCTCGGGGTTTTTCTCGAGCACCGCGTGCGCGATCGCCTGCATCAAGTGCGTCTTCCCGAGTCCCGTCGCGCCGTAAATGAACAGCGGATTGTAGGTCTTGCCCGGCGCTTCGGCGACGGCGTGGGCCGCGGCCGCGGCGAGCTCGTTCGACTTCCCGATCACGAACGTCTGGAAACTGTACCGTTCGTTGAGCGGCGTCGTCCCGATGTTGGTGGCTGTCGCGACGCCGGAGCTTTCGCGCGGCGCCACGAAGAAATCCATTTGCGGCCGGCGCTGCCGGTCTTCCTGCACGCGAAAGACGACGGTCGTCGGCCGGCCGAGGACGCGCTCGGCGGCGCGCGCCAGGAGCGAGGCGTGCTTCGACTCGTTCCACTCCGCGGCGAACTGATCGGGCGCACCGAGAATCAGTCGACCCTCGTCGAGCGCGATGGGCTCGGATGGCTCGAGCCACGTCCGCACCGTCGCCTCCGGAAGTTCACGTCGAGCTTCGTCGAGGAGGCGCTTCCAAGCTTCGTTTACCGATTGCTCCATTACGATTTTCTGATTTTAGGAAGGACGTCCAGCAAGGGCGGCCCGAAAGTACGGGCCGTATGTGGAAAAGTCAACCTTGACCGGCCCGTCGCGAGCCGGGTAACTTTCTCCGCCTTACTCGAGGAATTTATGGGTCCGACGTATCGGCCGCGCAATCGGCGGCGCATCAATAAACATGGATTTCGCGCGCGGATGAAAACTGTTTGGGGCCGCGCCACACTGTCCCGCCGGCGCAAGAAGGGTCGCAAGCGTCTCACCGTCCGTTCTCCATCCAAACACCGGAGCCGGTAAACGCGCGAGCGGTACCCGCGCCGCGTACGCATCGCGCGCGGCTCGGAGCTCATGTCCTGCTGGGAGGCAGGCCGCCGGCGGCGCACCCAGCATCTCGACTTGGTCTGGCGTCACAATGCTTCGGGTCATGCGCGCATCGGTCTCATCGTCCCGCGCCATCAATCCACCGCCGTGGCGCGTAATCGCGTGCGGCGGCGGCTGCGTGAGATCCTGCGGCGCGACGTGCTGCGCAGGCTTCCCGCCATCGATCTCGTGGTCCGCGCGAAGCGCTCCGCGTATACCGCCTCGTTTGCAGCGTTGCGCGCCGAATTGACGGGCGCGGTGGAGACGCTGACGTGACGCTGCAACGACTGCCGCGGTTTGCCGTAATGTCACTCATCCGTGGCTACCAGCTCACGCTGTCGCATCTCGTGTTCACACAGTGCCGGTTCGAGCCGTCGTGCTCGCGCTACACGTACGAAGCGGTCCAGCGCCATGGGGCGCTGCGCGGCACATGGCTTGGCATCCGACGCATCCTCAAGTGTCACCCGTTCCACGCTGGCGGATATGATCCGGTTCCCTAGGACCGTACGTGGATAAGCGCAACCTGCTGATCGCGTTCGTGCTTATGATGATCGTGGCTGTCGCGCCGTCGATCATCTGGCCGACGAAACCGAAACCGGCGGTTGGGCGGTTGAGCGGTTCGGCGGACAGTGCTGTCGTTCGCGACTCGGCGTCACGGCTCAGCACGCCCCAGAGTCCACCAACCGCCCAACCGCCGAACCGCCCAACCGCCGACACCGGCCGGATCGTCTGGGTCACGTCTCCGCTCTATCGGTTGGGGTTCAGTACCAAGGGTGGCCGTCTCGTTTCCGCGGAACTGTTGCAATACCAGTCATTTGCTCCCGGCGATTCCGTGAAACCGGTGCAGCTCGTCCCGGCAGGCGATGCGTTTCTCCGGCACCGGCTCGTGCTGCCCAGCGGCGACACCGTGTCGCTCGCTGACTGGGATTTCCAGCCCACCCCAGACGCGGGCCTTGTGGTCCACGCGGGGCAGGCTGCCACACCGCTCCGCCTCGAAGCCGACCGTGCCGGCTCGCACGTGACGCTCGAGTATTCCTTCGTCCCGGACCAGTATCGCTTCGACGTGCGCGGCTCGGTGAGCGGCCTCGGGAGCGGTGGCGCGGTGTTGCTCATCGATCTGGCGGATGGCTTGCGTTCGGCCGAAAAGGATTCGCTGGACGATTATCGGCACTACTCGGTGGTCACGAAAGCCTCCAAGACGGAGCGCACCGATTTTGGCAAGATCCGCCCCGGCGAGCGTACGCTCTTCAACGGTCCGTTCGAATGGGTCGGCGTAAAGTCGAAGTACTTCTTCACGGCGGCGCTCGCGTTGGACGAGGGACAACCGCCGTTCGCCGGTGCCGTGGCGGTCGGGGGACCGCGCACCGGTCGCGCGGCGACGCGCGCGCGCGTCATGCTGACGATGCCGGTTCAGCCGGCCGGCACGTTCCGCTATCAGGTGTATGCGGGCCCGCTCGAGAACCGCCATCTCGCGCCGATGGGCCACGGCCTCGATGACGCCAATCCCTACGGCGGCATCTTCCGGCCGATCATTCAGCCCGTCTCGGTCTTCGTCGTCAACATTCTCCTGTGGATGCACGAGCGGCTGCACCTGGCGTATGGGTGGGTGCTGGTTCTGTTCGGCATCGTCATCCGCATCGTGCTCTGGCCCCTGAACCAGAAGGCGATGGAATCGGGGATGCGCATGCAGGCGGTGGCGCCGCTGATGAAGGAAATTCAGGATAAATACAAGAACGAACCCGAACGGCTGCAGCGCGAGACGCTGCGCCTCTACAAGGAACACGGCGTCAATCCGTTCGGCGGCTGCCTGCCCATGCTGTTGCCGTGGCCGGTCCTGCTCGCACTCTTCTTCGTTTTTGCCAATACGATCGTGTTCCGCGGCGTGCCGTTCCTGTGGCTCCCGGATCTCTCACGCCCCGATCCGTTCAAGATCATTCCCATCCTGCTTGGCCTGTCGATGTTCGGGCTGTCCAAGGTGGGCCAGATCGGGGTGCCGCCGAATCCCCAGACCAAGATGATGGTCTACTTCATGCCCTTGTTCATGACGGTGTTGTTCTTGAATTTTGCGTCAGGCTTGAACCTGTACTACGCGGCACAGAATCTCTTCAGCATCCCGCAGCAGTATCTGATTGCGAAGCGGCGCCTGCGCCAAGCGCCGGTGTCCGGGGTCCGCGTCGCCCCGCCGGTCAAAACGACGCCGGTCAAGACGTAGACTGCTCTCCGACCCCATCGTCGCGCTGGCGACGCCACCGGGTCGCGGCGCACTTGCCCTGATTCGCCTGTCGGGCGCCGGATGCTTCGAGCTCGCCGCCCGCTGCCTGGAGCCGTTCCGCCCGACCCCGCCGCGCACCGTGTTTCGGGCGCGCCTGTCGCAGCCGGATTCCCGCGCAACGGTGGATGACTGTCTCGCCGCCTGCTTCCCCGCGCCGCACTCCTACACCGGCGACGAACTCGTCGAGATCACGACGCATGGCGGTCTGGTGGTGCCGGCGGCTGCGCTCGCCGCGTTGGTGGCCGCCGGCGCGCGACCCGCCGCGCCGGGCGAGTTCACGCGCCGCGCCGTGCTGAACGGCAAGATGGACTTGCTGCAGGCCGAGGCGACCGCCGATCTCATCGATGCGGGATCGCCCGCGCAGCAGCGGCGCGCGCTGCAGCAGCTCGAGCGTGGCCTGTCCGACCGCCTCGCGGCGCTGCGCGGTGAAATCCTCGAGCTGGAAGCCCTCATCGCCTACGACATCGACTTCCCGGAAGAAGATGAGGGGCCCGTCTCTCCCGAACGCGTGCGAGGTGCGTGGGACGTGGTGCGTGGGCGAGTGGCCGAGCTGCTCCGGACCGCTCCGGAGGGCGAGCGGCTGCGCGACGGCGCGTTGCTGGTGATCGCCGGCCGGCCCAATGCCGGGAAATCGTCGCTGTTCAATGCGCTGCTCGGCACCGAGCGCGCCATCGTCACCGAGATCCCCGGCACGACGCGCGACGCCATCGAAGCGCACGCCGTGATCGAAGGCTTTCCGTTCCGGCTCGTCGACACAGCCGGGTTGCGCGAGAGCGAAGAACGCATCGAACGAATGGGAATCGAAATATCCAAGCGCTATCTCGATGCGGCCGATCTTATCCTGTTCTGTCGAGATCAGGAGCACGATGCGTTGCCGGACGTGGGTGTCAAACCCGTCGTGGAAGTTGTCACTAAAGCCGACCTGCCGGACCGCCCATCGGCCCATCCTCCCATCGGCCCATCGGTTTCAGTCGTAACCGGCAAAGGGCTTCCCGAGTTGCGTCGCCGTCTCGCCGAAGTCGCGTTCGGCCGCCTGCTGGCGCTCGGCGATGTCGAGCCGGTCGTGACGCGCGCCCGACACCGCACCGCGCTCGAGCGCTCGCTGGCCGAGCTCGATGCCTTCTGGACCGCGCGGACGGCCGGTGTCGATGCGGCGGCGGCGGCGACCAACCTGCGCGCCGCGGTCCTGGCGCTGGACGATTTAATCGGCGCGGTTACGCCGGACGATGTACTCGATCGGGTGTTCGCGGCGTTCTGCGTGGGGAAGTGAGTGCGTCGATCATCGAGCGCGCCTTGGCGAGCGTCCATCGAAGGCCGCTGAAGCGGGCGCAGGTGCCGAAGGGGTCGGGAGCGGGGACGAGTGGTACGGCGCGCGTCACGATCCCACGAACTTCTTCGGCGTCCCGCGCAGCGCGCTGGCGCCGGCCTGCGGCCGCCACAGTGCCGTCTGCTCGATCAGGGCGGCGAGCTCCATATCGCTCGCCGTGACCCCGCCGGCGCTGTGAGTCCACAGCTTCACCTGGACCTTACCCCAGCTCACGGCGAGATCGGGATGATGGTCTGCCGCTTCCGCGACGAAGCCGATCGCATTCACCAGCATGAGCGTGGTGGGCCAGCCATCGGTCTGATAGTCGCGGACGATCGCCCCGTTTTCGAGCCGCCAGGCGGGCAGGCGCTTCAGGTGCTCGGCGATTTCGGTGGGCGAGAGTTTAGTCGAGGGTTTCACGGTAGCTCGCTGACTGGCCGAAGTTTTCCTCCACCTCGATCTCGATCGTCTTGAGGTGCAGTGAGCCCAGCTCGGCGCGGACTCGACCGGCGAGATACTGCGACAGCATCTCGACCGTCGTGTTGGGGATGGGCAGGATCACGCAATCGCGTGACGGGAACACGTAGCGGGGCTGGCCGTCGAACGCCACGCGCACGCTGCCGTTTTCCTCGGCGATCTTGAGTTTGGGATTATCGCGCGGCAGCAGCACCTTGTGATCCAGCTCGGCCGTGAGACCCCGCATCAATTTTTTCACCGCCGCAAAGTCGACGACGAACCAGCTGTCCGGCTCGAGCCCGCCTTCGATGAAGATGGCCGCACGATAGTTGTGCCCGTGCAGCGTCTCGCAGCGATGGCCGGCGAACGTGATGAAATGCGCGGCCGCGAAGACGAGATCTTCTTTGGTGATGGCCACCTTGAATTCGCCACGGGTTCCCATACAGCCGGTAATCTACTCGGGCGGAGGAGCCTCGCCCGTCGCGATCCGCCACACCTCGTCGGCCAGCCATTCCAGCCGCTGCTCGGCATAGTCGAGCTCCGCCGGCGTCATCCTTTTGGCGCGGCGGGCGATCTCTCGCGTATGGCTGAGCAGCTCATCCAGCACCTCGCGCAGGGGCCGATTGTGACGCCGCTCGTGAGCGGGCGGAAGGGGAGAGCCGGTCTGAGGAGCGGGGGAGGAGGACTTCTTGGCGCGCGGACTCACGCTGTTTGAATACCTGATGCCCGATCGTCCGCCTGGCGCAGCTCTTCGACCGCTGCCCGGACGGTTGACGCGGCGCCGTGCTCGGCGAAGTAGTTCTCGACCAGCCGGAGGCCGAGATAGTAGCCGGACCGCTCGGGCAGGACTTTCCCGGCGAGCAGCCGGGCGGCCGGACTCATGCCGCCCGACAGGTAGCGCAGCCGCAGTCCCAGGCCTGTGGACTCGAGGTCCTTCGCCGAGGCACGGCGCAGAAACGCGTCCAGCTCGCGCAGCCGGCGGTATTGCCGCCGGTTGTAGCCGAAGTACTCCCACGGCTCGAATCCCGGCGCGACCGCCTGCGACGCCGCGATCGCCGCGCCTTCGTTGACGACGAGCTCGCGCAGCGATGCGCGCGAGCCGATCTCCCAGCTGTCGTAATAGCCGCCCCCCCCGAGCTCGCCCACGATCCGCCGCATCGCGGCACGGCTGGTGGGCGACGTGTAGCGCAGCGCATGCGCGACCTCATGGGCGATCCACAGCGGCAACAGCTCCGGCGCGAGTCCCAAGCCGTACGTCTGCGCGTTGGCCCGCCCGGTGAAATGCTCGAGACAGACGAACGCGATGCCGCGCCCGCCCACGACCAGCTCGCCCGCGTTGGCCGCGCCCACACCGACCATCAGGTAGAGATCGACCGGACAGTCGGCCTCCAGGAGTTCGGTCGAGCGCCGCAGCGCCTCTTCAGCGATGGCGACGACGTCCAAGGCCTCGAGCAGGCGGGTGAGATCGGAGCGATCGGCATGCAGGGCCGTTTCGATGATCGGCTCGGCGTGCGGCGATGCGGGATCGAGCACGTAGTTCTGCCAGTACGCGCCGAGCACGGGACGATGGCGATCGAGATACTCGTGGTACGCCGCGGAGGGATCTGGCGCGGCCAGCGTCGCGAGGAACTCCGGCACGAGATTGACGAGCATTGCGCTGGTTGCCGCCCCAATTTGGGAAGGCCGCCAGCGGATATCAATCTCGCGGGCTACCGGCTCCGACTTGACACTACGCCTTCGGCGGCGTACGCAACCGGCGGCTGATTTCGGTGAGGAATTTGCGCTCGGCCGGCGTGAGACTGTCGACGCCGCCCGCGATGATCTTGTCGAGCACGCGATCGATCTCGGCGTTGGCGCGCGCGTCCGGCTCGCCGCGCGACTTGGTGCGCTGGGTGGACGGGGGAATCCCGCTGCCGCGGCTCACACGCGGTGGCTGTGACACCAACACCTTCGTTTCGGGCCGCTGCCGGCCGTGCCCCGCGCCGCGCGTCGCCCACCAATCCTGGCCCTTGAGATAGAGCAGGGCGGTGCCGACGCCGCCGAGGTGCGCCAGATGCGCGATGCCGTCGCTCGCCCGGATCAGCGCCAGCACGAGATCGAACGCGACGAGGAACGTGACGAGCCACTTGGCGGGAATCGGGTCCGGCAGTGGAAAGACGAACACGGGATGGTCGGGCCAGTACCAGGCGAAGGCGACCGCCACGCCGAGGACCGCGCCCGAGGCGCCGATGATCTGCGTCACCGGCACCGCTTGCCGCAGCACGAACGACGACGCCGCCCCGCCGATCCCGCAGAGGATGTAGAAGAGGAAGAAGGCTCGGCCCCCCATGCGCTCTTCCACCGACGAGCCGAAGACGAACAGGACGAGCATGTTGAACGCGAGGTGCAGAATCCCCGCGTGCAGGAACATGTAGGTGACGAACGACCAGGGCTGGTCCCAGGCGGACAGCGGCGCAAACGCGAACGCTTTGATGAAGTTCGAGTCGACGAACAGCGTGTTCTGAATCAGGAAGACGAGCAGGTTCGCGACCAGAAGGCGTCGCACCCATGTCGTCAAACCGTACATCCGCTGCGGGCCCATCTGTGCTCCTACGTGTCCTTGGGGGCGTCTAGTTTTTATCCCCCTTTTCCAGTCCGGTTGTTCCGGGCCAAGCTCGCGATGCGCTCACACAGCTCCGGGAAGTGGATGCCCGCCGCCTGCGCGGCTTGAGGGAACAGACTGGTGCGGGTCATTCCCGGCAGGGAGTTGGCTTCCAAACAGAAGATGTCTCCCTCGGGGCTCACCCGGAAGTCGATCCTCGAATAGCCGCTGAGCTTCAAGGCGCGGTGCGCCATCACCGCATACTCCTGCAATTGTCGGGCTAGCAACGTATCGATCTTCGCGGGGAAGGTCTCTTCCGACATTCCGGGTGTGTATTTCGTCACATAGTCGAACAACTCGTGCTTGGGGACAATCTCGCCCACGGGCAGGGGCACCTCCCCGAGCACACCCACAGTCAGCTCACGCCCCGGTATGAACTGTTCCGCCATGACCTCATCGTCATAGCGTTTCGCGAGCTTAACCGCATTGTCCAAGTCCTGTGCCTTCCTGACCAACGTCAATCCGACGGACGATCCCTGTTTGGACGGCTTCACGATCATCGGCCATCCCAGCGCGGTGCTTACGTCCTCCGCGGTGACCGGAGCCATGAACCACGCCGGCACCGGGACTCCCGTCGATCGGAACAAGCGCTTGGAGAGGTCCTTATCCATGGCCAGCGCGCTGGCGAGCGGTCCGCTGCCGGTATACGGGATCCCAAGCACGTCGAGCACTGCCTGCAGCGTCCCACCTTCCAGCGCCCCACCGTGTACGGCCAGCCACAGCACCTCTGCCTCACGCACCGCCGGCAACTCGGCAAGCTCCTCCGACAGCATGCGCCGCTGGCGTTCGGCCAGCTCGTCGACGTCTGGAGGCACCGCTCCCACTGCACTCCCCAACAGCTCACGCTCGGCGCGGACGTCGAGGACCCCGCCGGCGAGGTCTACCACATGCACATCGTGCTTGCGGCTCCGCAGGGCCGATACGATCTGAGACGCGCTCGCGAACGCGACGGCGCGCTCCGCCGTGGCACCTCCGGTGAGCACGGTCACGCGCATCAGCGGATTCCTGCCAGCTGGTGGAGCAGATCGTAGCGCGTCACGATGCCGACGAACTTGCCGTTGCGCCGGACCAATGCCGCCGGCGTCGTGCGCGACAGCAGCGTCGTGAGCAGGGCGACCGGCGAGTCGCCGTCTACGACCGGGAAGGGCGAGTCCATCACGTCGCGCACGGGGCTGTCCAGGATCTTGGGCTGCCCGATGGCGCGGGCCATCAACGCCTGTTCCGAGATCGCGCCCACCCCGTCGTCGCCGTCCAGGACCGGCAGCTGCGAGACGTTGTAGGTCGACATCAGATTCAGTGCCTGGCGTACGGATGCTTCGGGCGCAACGTGAATCAGCGGTGGCGCGTCGCTGTTTTTGGCGGCAATGAGCCGCCCAACGGTGGGCCGTTCGTCGTCGATCAGCTGATTCTCGCGCAGCCACTCCTCGTTGTAGACCTTGCTGAGGTAGCGCTCGCCCGTATCGGCCAGGACGGTCACGACCAGGGCCTTGGGATCGTCGAGCCGGCGGGCGACGTCCAGTGCCGCGACGACGTTGACGCCCGTCGATCCGCCGACGAAGAGCCCTTCTTCTTTCGAGAGCCGGCGCGCCATCTGCATGGCATCCTTATCGCTCACGATCACCCATTCGTCGATCACGTCCCAATGCAGCGACGTGGGGATCTTGTCGCCGCCGATGCCCTCGACCTTGTAGGGCTGGCCGTCGCGTTGCTTGTGGGTCTTCGCGTAGTCCGTGTAGATCGACCCCACCGGGTCACCCGCAACCACACGGATCTTGGCGTTCTTCTCTTTCAGATACTTGCCGGCGCCGCTCACCGTGCCACCCGTGCCGGGCGCACAAACGAAATGGGTGATCTTGCCCTCGGTCTGCTCCCAGATCTCGGGTCCCGTCGTGTGGTAATGCACGTCGGGATTCACCGGGTTGTAGTGCTGGTCGGCGAAGATCGCGTTGTCGTGTGCCGCCGCGATCGCGCGGCCCTTCATGATGTAGTTGTCGGGGTGATCGGGCGGCACCGCGGTGGGGGTGATGATGACTTCGGCGCCGAGGGCGCGCAGGAGCCGAGCCTTCTCCTGCGACATCTTGTCGGGCATCGTGAAGATGCAGCGATAGCCCTTCACGGCGGCCGCGATCGCCAGTCCCACGCCGGTGTTTCCCGACGTGGCCTCGACGATCAAGCCTCCCGGCCGCAGTTTCCCGGCGCGCTCTGCCGCCTCGATCATCGCCAGCCCGATGCGATCCTTCACCGAGCCGCCGGGATTGAAGAACTCCGCCTTCGCGTACACCGGCGTCCGGACGCCGCGGGTGACTCTGTTCAGTCGGATCAGCGGGGTCCAGCCGATCGTCTCGAGGACGTTGGCGTAGGGCTTAGTGTGTTGTGGCACTCGTGTCCGTGCGCGCCTTGGTGGTGTCGGGTGGGTGCGTCGTATCGACAGGCGCGGGACGAACCCGGGTCGTATCAGCCCTCGTGGTATCCGGCTTTGGTCGGACCACTGGGGGAGCCGGAGGCCGCGGCCGCACCTGGGCCGGTGCGGGTGGCGGCGTCGGAGTGGGAGTCGGTGTGGGCGCCGGAGCCGGCGGCAGTGTGAGCGTCCCCGTCCGCGTCGTCCCCACCTGTCGGAACTCGACCGGTTGGAGGAATGCCGTCGCCACCGCGACCCCGCGGCGCTTGGCCGGGGCGAATCGCAGCGCCACGGCACCCGCCATCGCCGCCGAATCGAGCGCCGGATAGCCGCTCGGCTCCGCAACGCGCGTGGACTCGGGAACGAGCTTGCCCGTCGAATCCACGAACAGCCGCAGCGTCACATCGCCCTCGACCTTCTGCTCGAACAGCGCCGGCGGATACGCGATCGGCACGTCCGGATTCAGCGCGACCGGCGCCTCCGACTCTGGCGGCGGCGCCGCCTGGCTCGTCTGTCCGCCTGACGGCGGGGACGAGCCGCGGCATCCAAGGATCGCGATCAGCCCCACCGCGAGTACCCGTCTCACGAGCCTCCATCCTTCCGCCGCTTCTGCCAGGCCGCCAGGCGATTCAAGGCATCGAGGGGCGACAACGTGTCGACATCCAGGCCGTCCAGTTCGAGGAGCAGCGGATCGGGCGCGGGCGCAAACAAGCCCAGTTGCGCGGCATCGAGCGGGGACGGGGGCCGCTGCTTCGCCACGTGGTGGCCGGCCTCGAGCAGCTTGAGGACCTGCCAGGCGCGGCTCACGACCGGAGCGGGCAGTCCCGCGAGCCGGCCCACATGAATGCCGTACGAACGGTCCGCGCCGCCCGGCTCGAGCCGATGCAGGAACACGATTTCTTCGCCGACCTCGCGCACGGCCACGTTGAAGTTGCGGACGTGCTCGAGCTCTTCGGTGAGCTGTGTCAGCTCATGGTAGTGGGTCGCGAAGATCGTCTTGCATCCGATGCTGTTGTGCAGGCACTCCGTGACCGCCCAGGCGATCGCGACGCCGTCGTAGGTCGATGTGCCGCGCCCGATCTCGTCGAGCAACACCAGGCTCCGGGCGGTGGCGGCGTGCAGGATCGCGCTCGTCTCACTCATCTCGACCATGAAGGTGGACTGCCCGCGCACGAGGTTGTCGGACGCGCCCACACGCGTGAACAGACGATCGACCACGCCAATCGTCGCGCGCCGGCACGGCACGAACGAGCCGATCTGCCCCAGTACGACGCACAGCCCCACCTGGCGAAGCAAGGTGGATTTGCCGGCCATGTTGGGACCGCTCGCGCTCGGCGACGTCGGCTAGCGCAGCCCACGCGTCGAGGCGCGCCGCTAGGCCGGCGGTGGTCTGGACGCGCGCCACACCCGAGCCGACGCGGCGCCGCAGCTGGTCCAGCACCTCGGCCTCGCGCGCCGCGATGCGCTCCTCGGCGCCGAGGACCTTGGCCTCGTACTCCTTCAGGTCGGGCGTCACATAGCGCTCCGCGCCCGTGAGCGTTTGCCGCCGCTCGTAGTCCGCCGGAATGCGGTCGCGGTGGGCGTGCGTGACTTCGATGTAGTAGCCGAAGACCTTGTTGAAGCCGACCTTGAGCGACCCGATGCCGGTGCGCTCGCGCTCGCGCGACTGCAGCGCCGCGATGTACTGCTTGCCGCCGTCCCGCGCCGCTTTCAGCTCGTCGAGGTCAGCATCGTACCCGGCCTTGATCGCGTCGCCGTCATCGAGCTGCGCCAGCGGCCGCTCCACGAGCGCGCGCGACAGCTCGTCCCCGAGATCGGTCAGCAGGTCGAGCTGGTGCGCGCTTTCTTCCAGAAGCGCGGATCGCTCGCGCCCCTCGAGTCCGCCAAGCGCGCCCGCGACATCGGGGAGACGCAGAATCGAGTCGCGCAGCGCACCCATCTCACGTGGCGTGGCTCGGCCGAGCGCCGCACGTCCGGCCAGGCGCTCCAGGTCGCGCACACCGTCGAGTGCCTCCCGCAGCCGTTCGCGGCCGCGGCCGTCGCTCACCAGCACCTGCACGGCATCGAGCCGGGCGTTGATCGCGGCAGGATCGACCAGGGGCGCGAGCAGCCAGCGGCGCAGCAGCCGGCCCCCCATGGGCGTCAGGGTGCGGTCGATGACCGCGAGCAGCGTGGCGCCTTCTGCGCCGGCGCGGAGTGGCTCGACGAGCTCGAGATTGCGGCGCGTCATCTCGTCGAGCGGCAGCACGTCGCCGCGGCGCACGACGGTCGGATGCGCCAGGTGCGGCAGTCCGCCGGGCTTGAGCTCGCGCGCGTAGCGCAGCAGTGCGCCGGCGGCGCCGATCGCGGGGCGGTCGTCGGCGCTGACGCCGAGGCCGTCGAGTGAGGCGATGCCGTAGGTCCGCTGCAGATCTTCGCGGGCGAGCTCCGGGTCGAACTCCCACGCTTCGCGCGTCGTCAGCGTCGTGGCGAACGCGGGCACAGGAACGTCCGCCGGAACGACGAGCTCGCGTGCCTCATAGCGGCCCAGCGTAGACTCGATGTCCCCCGCGGGGACGACCTCGAGGAACAGCTCCCCCGTCGTGATGTCCAGCGTAGCGAGCCCCGCGGCGGTGCCCCGCGGATCCACGGCAACGAGATAGTTGTTCCGGTTCCGGACGAGCCAGTCATCCGTGAGCACGGTGCCGGGCGTGACCGTCTCGACGACGGCTCGCCGGACGACACCTTTGGCGAGCTTGGGATCCTCGATCTGCTCGCAGATCGCGACGCGGTGCCCTTTCGCGATGAGCCGCCGCAGATACTCGGTGGCCGCCTTCACGGGCACCCCGGCGAGCGGTACCTCGGCGGCGCCGCCGTTGTTGCGTGATGTGAGCGTCAGCCCCAGCTCGCGTGCGGCGAGCTTGGCATCGTCCTCGAACATCTCGTAGAAGTCACCCATGCGAAAAAACAGGATGGTCTGGGGATGGCGGGCCTTGATGTCACGATACTGCTGCATGAGTGGCGTTTCCGTCACCGCGGTCACGGCTCATCCACCACGAAGGGCTGGCCGCCGACTTTTTGCTTGAGGCGCTGCTGCGCCCGCTGGGCTTCCTCACGCGTCGCGTAGCGGCCCACGCGCACTTTGAAGAAGCCGGTGGTGTCTCGCACCACGCGGGCGTCGAAGCCCATCACCTTGAGACGGGTGAGCATGTCGTCCACTTGCGCGGCGCTCTTCACCGCGAGGACCTGGACGGCGAACGCGTGCGGCGCCGGCGGCGTCTTCGCGGTGGTATCGGGTGGCGCCGCGGGCGCGCTCGTCGTGGTCGTGCTGGACGGCAGGCTGCACCGCGCCGCGTAGAAGGTCACCTGATTCCTGAATTCGACGTCGTCACCGGCGCCGTCGAGCGCCTGCCGGATCAACTCGCAGCCGCGCGTCTCGTTCTTGAGCTCGAAGTACGCGCGCCCCGCGGAGAAGTTGGCGCGTGGCCTGAGCGGCGAGTCCGGATAGTCGCGGTTCAGCCGCTCCGCAAACTGGACCGTCTGTGCCGGGTCCCGTTGCGCCCAGTAGAGTTGCGTCAGCAACAACAGGGCGTCGTCCGCCCACGGTCCGGCGCCGTACTCGACGACAATGCGGTTGAGATAGGAAGCGACCGTCGGCGCGTCGGGGGCGATCTTCGCCGCCGCGAGCAGCGCCTGCGGATACACCGAGTCGCCGGGCGACAAGGTCGCGAGCAGCCGACGCACGATACTCCGACCCGAATCGACCTGGCCGGATTGCGCCAGGCGGAGCGCCTCGACGAGGCGAACGTCGGTCTGCGCGGAGAGATGGAACGATGGAATGATGGAAAGAGCCACAATGGATAGGATCTTTCCAACTTTCCATCTTTCCATCGTTCCGCCCGTCACGCCGCCTCCCGCTTCGTCACCGCAAACCCCAGCACCAGTTGTGTCACGATCCCCCGATCGTCCGACACCGTGGCGGTCTTCAACGCGTTATCTGCCGCCAGCGCCGCGCGGAGGGCACGCCCCAGCTCCCGCCCGGTCCATACTCCGCTCCAGGCGGTCCACCGGGCCGCTTCCTCTTTATAGCTGCGCATGCCGTACGGCCGGACGCTCTGCATGTGACGGTACAGCGAGTCCGGCAGGCGAGCCACAGGCGTGCCGCGATCGCGCTCGGAGCGCGCCAGCGCCGTCCCCACCAGATGTGTGCCGAGCAAGGAAATGATCTTGACGCCGCTCATGCCCGCCTGCTCGAGGACCGGTTCCACCAGCTGGGCGGCCCGTGCCACTTGGCGCCCGAGGGCCGCTTCAACCAGATCGAACACTGTTTCGCCGCGACGCACGCCGACCAGGCTGGTGACGTCCTCGGCGGTCACGGGCCGGCTCGTCCCCACGGCCAGCGAGGCGAGCTTCTCGAGCTCGCGGCTGAGCGTGGACAGGTCATTGCCGACCGCCTTCAAGAGCAGCTCGCCGGCGTCCGTGGCGAGCGTGATGCCCAGCGTCGTCGCGCGATGCTGGATCCAGCGCGGCACGCGCTCGGCGCTGAGCGGTTCCAGCGCAACGGAGGTCGACGCCTGGACAATCTCCGCATCGGGCTCCTCGCCTGCTGCGACGACGAGCACAAGAAGAGTGGTCGGATTGGGCGATGCCAGGTAACGCACCACCTCGTCGCGCAGCTTCGTTTTTCGCTTGCCCAGCTGCTCGACACCACGGAGCACGACGGCGCGCCGCTCGGCCAGCATCGGCGGTGTATTCACGAGCGCGTGAAACGACTCCGGCGTCAGATCAGGAGCGAAGCGAACATCCAGATTGAAGTCCCGGCTGGATCCCACGGCGGTATCGACGAGGGCCCGGATGGCCTCGTCCTTGAGGACATCTTCGTCACCGTGCAGCAGATAGACAGGTTCGGGGTTGCGAGCGCCCTTCTTGAGGCTGCGAAGGAGCGCGTCGAGGGTGAGCACCGCCATTCAGCGAAGTTATCGCGCCCTAGTGCCCGGAGAAAGGTCGAAAACCGCTACCGCGACGCTGATGCGGGCTGAAAGATCACGGTGCCGTAGGGATATGGATTCCCGCTGACGACACTGGCGCGAGGATCCTGGAAAGAGACGAACGGCAGTCCGGCACCGGCGACCGGTTTGGGGAACGCGACCGGTGGCAGCAGCGGCGCTCGGGCGATGCGGGGACGTTGCGCGAGCTCGAAGAAAAAGAGCGCGAACGCGGCGACCACCAACATCGTGGCAGATACACCGGCCTGCGCCGGCGGCCGCGGTACACGCCGGCGCTCGACGGCGAGTCGGGCGTCGAGGCGCTGGCGAAAGTCGGCGGAAGGAGTAATGGGGGATGCGGAGTGCAGGGCTTGCACGGCTTGACGGATCGTCGCGTCGTAGCGGCGACACGCCGCGCAATGGGCCAGATGCCGTGCAAACCGGCGCTGGTCCCGGGAGGACGTAATTACCCCGTCCCGGAAATCGCTGTGCCGTTCGAGGAATTCCTTGCAAAGCATGGGAGGAATGTACCACCCCGGCCACGGGGTGTTCCGTGGCCGGGGGGTGCGACGCGCGGGTTGTAGCTAAACGAGGCTCGGGCCGATCAGCTGGGCGAAGCTGTTTCGTGCCCGATTCAGGCGGCTTTTCACGGTCCCCAGATTGCACCCGGTGATTTCGGCGATTTCCTGGTAGCTCTTCCCTTCGAGCTCCCGGAGCACGAAGACCTCCCGGTGGTGTTCCGGCAGCCGCTGGACGCACTGATCCACGGCGTCTTTCAGGAAGCGCTTGCGGTACAGATCGTCGGGCCGCGCCGTGGTGTCCTCGAACTGCAGGGGCCGATGATCGGCCTCCCAGTTCTTCTTGATGGTCTGGAACAGCACTAAGGGGTTGCGGCTGCGGTTACGTAGCTCGTTCTTCGCGAGGTTGGACGCGATCGTGTAGATCCAGGTCGAGAATTTCTTGGTCTGGTCGAAGCGATGCAGATGGCGGAAGACCCGGATGAAGACTTCCTGGACGAGATCCTCGGCGCGCTCGCGATCGCCGATCGTGCGATTGACGAAGTTGAGCAGCCGGGTCTGGTAACGGTCCACGAGCGTCCCGAACGCCTGGGGCTCGCCCGCCAAGTGACGCATCACGACCTGTCCGTCGTCGAGCTCATGCAGCGCCTCGCGTTGCAGCGCGCGCTGCGGGTCGGCAGCTGGTGTGGGACGCTTTAGCGTGGTCCGCATAAGTACCCTTGTGTTTCGGACGGGAACGCGAAAACTTTTGTTCTGATTCGCCTTCTGAGGACTTGGCACAATCTGTGCCCTCCCAGGCCATGTGCATAACTCATTACTGCACAATGTGTTGCGACTCGCAGCGGGATGCGAAAGGGGGAATATTGTCCTAGCCGGGGGACGCCGCAATTCCACATTCGATCTAGATCGGAGGAGTGGGAGGGCTAATGCTCCAGGATGAAACCCGCTACGAAAAGCACCGCCAAGGCGGTCTTGGCGTCTGAAATCACGCCACTTCTGATGAGCTTGAGGACCTCCGACAGCGGCTTCGGCGTCACTTCGATGAATTCGTCCGGCTCCCGCGCGGGTCTGTCCGCGGTCAGGTCGGTCGCCCAAAAGAGGTGAATGCGTTCGTCCGTGAAACCGGGCGTTGTCCATATAGTAGTAAGACGCTCGATCCGCCCGGCTTTCACACCCACTTCTTCAAGCAACTCCCGTTCAGCGCAGACCCGCGGATCCTCTCCGGGATTTAGCCGTCCCGCCGGGATCTCGATCAGCGATCCGTTCGTGGCGTAGCGGTACTGTTGAATCAGCAGGATCGTCGGGTCCGGCCCGAGCGGATCGGAGGCGAACGGAATGACGGCCGCCGCGCCCGGGTGGCGAATCATCTCGAGTTGTCCCGTGGAGCCGTCTGGAAACCGCACCGTATCCACGTCCAGGTCGATGACCCGACCGGAGTGGATTCGCTTGGTGTCGAGCCGCATCACCCACTCCTGTCTAGCGCTGGAACAGCCAGGTGAAGGGCACCTTGAACCCTTCCGCGAAGAGATATCCGGTGTTGCGCCGCACGTTGGCGTGGATCGGAGATCCGGGGGCGGGTGATGTGTACGGTGTGAGCCCCAGGCGTCTCGCAATGATCTGCAATCGCAACATGTGAAAGCCATCGCTGACGAGGAGCACCCGCCGGCTGTCGCGCCCGTCGAACCACCGCCGCACCTGGTCGATGGATGTGAAGGTGTCGTGGCCGCCGGCGAGTGGAATCACCGCCTCCTCGGGCATGCCGAGCCGCAGGAGGTATGTGCGGCCGACATTGGCTTCGTTGAGTGTGTCGCGGGCGCCGACGCCGCCGGTGACCAGCACGGTCGGCGCGAAGCCGCGTTGATACAGGGCGGCCGCGTGGTCAAGGCGAGCGCGGAAGACAGGAGAGGGCCGGCCGTTATACTGCGCGGCGCCGAGCACCGCGATGGCGTCGGCGCCGGTGGCCTCATCATGGGCAGCCTGGACCGCGACCGCGACTACCAAGGCCGCCCAGGCGAGCGCCACCAGGACGACTGCAAGGAGGATCCCGCCGAGGGCACGCCGTCCGGTCCAGAAAGGCATGCCACAAGATACTCAGGGCCGGGTGAGTAACTCCTCGAACAACGACAGCGCGCGGGGGTCATCCGACTGACCCAGCCAGAAGATCGCCTTGCGGCGGAGATCGGGGTCTTTGTTCTCCTTGACGATCCGGATGAGCGCCGGCACGCCCTCTTCGTGGGGGCGTTGCGACAAGGCAAATACCGCCGTCTCGCGCACCTCGTGGTCCGCACTCCCGTCGTCGACCAGGTCGGTCAGCCCCCGCGTGGCGGCATCTCCGGCCGCTTGTCCCAGCCAGAACACGGCCGAGCGCTTCACCTTCCGCGAGACGTTGTCCGCTTTTGCGATCTTCAAGAGGTCGGGCCAGATCGTGACGCTGTCGGCGAGCACGGCCGGGAAGATCGCCTTTTCGGAGGCGCGGCTTTCATCCTTCAACGCAAGCGCGAGCAGATAGCTCGCGGCGTCTTTCGTGCTGACCGTGCCGAGATCCGTTGCCGATGTGCTGGCGCGCCACTCGCCTCCCACGTAGACACGGAGATCGGTGATACGTCCGCCGCTCTTGGTGAGGGCTACGCGAACTGGGCCCGAGTCGCACGGCGAGTCCCAGTCGTTGCGATCGTCCCAATTCCCGTCGACTTGGCGGTTGTGGCAGTTCCCCTTGTCACAATCCCAGCTGATCATGTTGCGGCCGTTGCCGTAGACGCCTGGCTTGGCGGCAAAGCTGAACCGCACCGAGCCGTCGGGCGCGCCGGCGACGCGCCGTTCCAACGACTGCTGCTGGAGCAGCACCAGCGCTGCGAGCGTGAGGGCGATCATTGGTTGATTAACTCCTGGAGGTACTGCGCCGCGCGCGGGCTCCGCGACTGGCCGATCCAGAAGATCGCCTTCTTGCGAAGCTCGCGGTCGGGGTCGTTCTTGCCGATTTGAAAGAGCTTGTCGAGCGCCGCGTCTTCGCGCCGCTGCGAGTAGACGAAGATCAGCTGCTCCTTCATCTCGCGATCGTTCATGCTGTCGTACAGGCGTACCAGATCCGTCACATCCACGGTGCGTCCCTGGCCGGCCCAGAACAGCGCCTTCTTGCGGAGCTCGATGTCCTCTTTCGAATCGAGCGCGATGTCCATGAGCCAGCGGTAATTGTCCGCCCCGCCCATCTGCGACAACGAGAAGATCACTTTTTCCTTCAGATCGTCGTTATCGAGCTTCTTGTAGAGATCCTTCAGGAACTGCGCGTTGTCCTCCGAGCGGTTTTGCCCCAGCCAGAAGATCGCCTTCTCTCGGAGATCGCTGTTGACGTCGCTGCGCTCCGCGAAAGCGCGCAGCGTGGCGCCGGCACGCGTGCCCCTGTGCTGCGATAGCGCGAAGATCGCTTTCTCCTGAATCTCGGGATCGGTCTTGGGGTCGCGCAGAATCGAATCCAACGCGATGGCCGTCTCGTCACCGGGCACCTGCGACAGCCAGAACACCGCCTGCTCGCGAACTTCCCGATCGGGATCGGAGCGAACTGCGCTCAACAGCAGCGAGGACGTCTCGTCGGTGCGCTTCTGCGACAGGAGGAACACGGCCTTGCGCCGCAGGCACGCCGATCCTTCGTCGCGGCGCGCGAGGACCGTCTTCAAGAGCGGGACAGCGCGGTCCGGATCCATTTGAAGGACGGCATTCAGCGCGGCAATCCGAATGTCGTCGTCATCGTCGCAGTTTCTGTCGTCTGACGGCCGTGCCCCCCGTGCCGCGTGCGACTCCGCCCGGGCCTCTGCTCGCGCGGCGCGATCCGCCGCGGCTGTGGCGCGCGGGCTGGTGAGCTCGTCGACGTCCTGCGCGATCGCCGTTGCCGCGGGTTGGTCGCCGCGCCGCGCGAGCTCACCCTGCACGCGCCGGAGCAGGACCGCCGCGTCGCGGCGTGTCGTCGCCTTGGGGTACTGATTGGCCTGAGTTTCGAGCGCCGTGCGGGCCGTACGAAGGTTCTCGTCCGAGCCTGTGCGATACAGCGCGAAGGCTTCCCAGTAATAGGTGTTCGCCACATACGTTGACTTTGGATAGCGCTCGCGAATGCCGCGGAACAGCTCGGCGGCCTTCTGGTAGTCGTTGCGGTTCAGCGCCTGCCGCGCGGCGCGGTACGCCGAGTCGGCAACGTCCCCCTGGGTGCTGGCCTCGTCCTGGGGCCACCGCACCTCGGGGAGGGGCTCGTCTTCCTCGTCGATCGTGAAGTCGCCCACGTCCGCCAGCGCCGCCAGGGGGGCGAGACTCGAAAGTCCCGCGAGCTCAGAGAGTCCCGCCAACTGGGCGCTCAGCGCCATCGGTGCGGCGCTGAGTGCGTAGACGGGACCCTGTAGCGCCTGCGCCGACATCGCGAGGACGGGGGCCTGCATGCTGAACATGGCGAAATCGGGCTGCGCCATTTGCAGCGAGAGCGCTTCGAGCTCCGCCGCTGCCGCTGTAAGCGGCGCGATCGGCACGGCTGGCGTCGCCGGCACAACGGGGGTAACCGGAATCACTGGCGCCGCCGGCGCGCGACGATGCGGCCGCGCTGGCGGTGGAGGTGTCGCCTGGACTGCAGTGGTAACGGCGAGCAAGAGGGACAGGGAAGACAACATCAGAGTGCTCCTTCTGTGCGCACCGGTACGGGCCCGGCGGGAATCGCCGAGCGCAACTTGGGCAACACGTTCGATTGGTTCATGCCCTGCGTGATGAGGTCGGTGTCATGGCCGTCATGCGACGGATCGAGCTGCGAGATCTGCACGAGCACGAGCTCGAGGTCCTCCAGCAGCGACCGAAGCCGCTGATCCTTGGCCGCCGGCGAGTCGAGCATGAGACGCGTCGTGCTGAGCAGATCGCGCGCCTGGCCGGCGAAGCGCGCGCTGTTCGCCGCCCCGTGCGACCCGATATCGGTCCGGAACGACGTGAGGAACGCCTCGGTGTGCGACAGGTATTGCGTCGCGGCGACTTGATACGCGAGATCGGATTGCGCCGGCGCCGTCGAATCCGCGGCCGCGACCATGGCCACCGGCTGATGCGCCGTCCACCGGCCAATCCCGATGCCGAGAATCAGCACGGCCGCGGCGGCGACCGCCCAACGCATCCAGGGGCGCAGCTCGATGACGTGCTTATTCCGGCGCGCGTCTTCGATCCGCTTCCACATCTCCTCACGGGGAGTGGGGTGTGGGGTGTGGTACGACTTGGCCGTGCCTTTGAGCCACTGCTCGAATTTGGGATCTTCGTGTTCCTGCATCATTGCACCCATTCTCCTGCGAAGTCCGACAGCGCCACGCGCAACTTCGCCCGCGCGCGCGACAGCTGTGCCTTCGATGTGCCGGTCTCGACGCCCAACGCAACGCCGATCTCTTCGTGTGTGTAGCCCTCGACATCGTGCATCACGAACACCGTTCGGTAACCCTCCGGCAGATCATCGATCGCCTGCTTGAGCCGCGCTTTCAAATCCGGTTCGGCGTGCCGCGGTGCGGTACCGATGTCATGCGCGTCGCCCAAGTCCGCTTCCCGCTGCCGAAATCGCTTCACCTTGCGCAAGCCGTTCAACACCACCGTCGTCGTGATCGTGTGCAGCCAGGTCGAAAAGGCGGCATCGCCACGGAACGAGCCGAGCCGGTCGAACGCGCGAATGAACGTTTCCTGGGTGAAATCCTGCGCGAGGGCATCGTCGCCCGCGAGCCGGAAGGCCAGGCGGTACACGCGGTCCACATGCGCGTTATACAGCGCGCGCTCTGCGGCGCTATCCCCGGCGCGGACGCGGGCAATCAGCTGTGATTCGTCCACGAAGCTCCGAGGTGACAGACTGGTCTCGTAACTACTGATGGGACACGGGGGACGACAAAAGGGTTACGTGGGCGGGCGCTACCTGGTGCCAAAGAGCCGGTCGCCGGCATCCCCCAGGCCGGGAAGGATATACCCCTTGGCGTTGAGCTCGCGGTCGAGGGAAGCGGCGTACACTGGCACCTTGGGGTGGGCGTCGAGCATCGCCTTGACGCCCTCCGGGGCGGAGACGAGGCAGAGGAACCGAATCTTCTGTGCTCCGGCACGAATCAGCGCGCTCACCGCCGCCACCGCCGAGCCGCCGGTCGCCAGCATGGGGTCGAGCAGGAAGAACGCGCGATCCGCCTCACCCGACGGGATTTTGAAGTAGTAGTCCACAGGCTGCAGGGTCGAGTGATCCCGATACAGGCCGATGTGGCCCACGCGCGCCGAAGGAATGAGCTGCGAGATCCCTTCCACCATGCCGAGGCCGGCGCGCAGGATCGGCACCAGGGTCAACTTCTTGCCCGCGACCTGGCTGCCGGTCGTCTTCTCCAGCGGCGTTTCGATCTCTACCGCTTCCAGCGGCAGATCCTTCGTCACTTCGTACGCCATCAGCATCGCGATCTCGTTTACGAGCTGCTTGAAGTCGCGCGTGCTCGTCTGCTTGTTGCGCAGGATGGTGAGCTTGTGCTGGATGAGTGGGTGCGACAGCACCGTCAGATTGGGGAATTGTTGCGGTGACACGCGCGCCATGGCCGGAGAAGCTACGCGTCCGGTTGCGAGCGCGCGACCGGCGGGTATTTTCTCCGTTCCGCTAGAGGAGCTCTTTCGCATGAAGCGCCCGATCCTTGCTCTATCTGTCGCGGCACTCGCGCTGGGCGCGACGCCGCTCTCCGCTCAAACGGTCGACAGTCTCGTCGCCAAGTACATCCAGGCGTCCGGCGGCCTGGACAAGATCCAGGCGCTGCAATCGCTGCGCCGCACCGGGAAATTCACCGGCGGCGGCGGATTCGAGGCGGTCGTCGTGCAGGAGAACAAACGCCCCAACAGCGTGCGGGAAGAGTTCTCGATCCAGGGGATGACCGGCATCAACGCGTACGACGGCCACGACGGGTGGAAGATCGAGCCATGGAACGGCAAGCGCGATCCCGAGTCGCTCGGCGAGGAGGAGATGCACGGCATTCTCGACGATGCCGACTTCGACGGACCCCTCGTGAACTATCAGGCAAAAGGCAATCGGGTGGAGTTTCAGGGATTGGAGCAGGTCGAGGGCAGCGACGCGTACAAACTCAAGGTCACGCGGCCCAACGGCGACGTGAGCTTCTACTACCTGGATACCGAGTACTACGTCCCGATCCGCATCGACACGCAGCGGATGATCCGCGGCGCGCCGCAGGAGTTCGAGACCTCCCTCGGCGACTATAAGCAGGTCAACGGCGTCTATCTGCCGTTCTCGTCTGAGTCCGGTCCGAAAGGCTCGAGCAGTACGGACCGTTCGAAGGTCACGTACGACAAAATCGAGGCCAACGTGGCGCTGTCGGCGCGGCGAGCGGCGGCGTGTGGAAGTCGACGAACGGCGGCACGACGTTCAAGCCGGTGTTCGACAAGCAACCGGTGCAGTCGATCGGCGCCGTGACGATCGATCCGAAGAATCCGAAGGTGATCTGGGTGGGCAGCGGCGAATCGTGGATGCGCAACAGCGTGTCGATCGGCGACGGCATCTACCGCTCGGACGATGGCGGCGAGAACTGGACGAACATGGGGCTCCGCAATTCGGAGCACATCGTCAAAATCCTGGTCGACCCCACCGAGACCAACACGGTGTACTCTTGCGTGCCTGGAAAGCTGTGGAGCGACAGCGACGAGCGCGGCGTCTACAAGACCACGGACGGCGGGAAGACGTGGACCAAGGTGCTCCGCGGCGCCAACCTGTCGACCGGGTGCTCGCTGCTGACGATGGACCCTTCGCATCCCAAGACGCTGTACGCCGGGATGTGGGATTTCCGCCGCCGCGGTTGGACGTTTCGCTCCGGCGGCGACAGCGCTACGGCCCCAAGCGCTTCCGGTCTCTTCAAGAGCACGGACGGCGGCGCGACGTGGACCGAGCTCACGTCGACCAGCGCCGCGGGCCTACCTCCGAAACCGTGGGGCCGGGTGGCAGTCGCGCTCGCGCCATCGAAGCCTGACATCGTCTACGCCTTCATCGAAGCGGTACCGCCGCTGAACGCGCTGTACCGCTCGAATGACGCCGGCAAGACGTGGCAGATGCTCGACCGCAGCCAGAACATGATCTGGCGGCCGTTCTACTTCGCGAACCTCATCGTCGATCCGGGCAATCCCGACCGCGTCTACAAGCCGGATGGGAGTCTCATCGTCTCGACCGACGGCGGGAAGAGCTTCAGCGGCATCGCGGGCGGCGCCCACGGCGATTTCCACGACGTGTGGGTCGATCCCAACAACACCGACAACGTGATTACCGGCGACGACGGGGGGCTGTGGTTCTCCTACGACGCCGGGAACAAGTGGGTGAAAAACGAGAACCTGCCGGTGTCGCAGTTCTATCACGTCAGTGTCGACATGGCGCGGCCGTACAACGTCTACGGCGGGTTGCAGGACAACAGCTCCTGGGTGGGGCCGTCGGAGTTTCCCGGCGGGATCACCAACCACCAGTGGGAAAACATGTACGGCGGCGACGGCTTCTGGATGTTCGCCGATCCGACGGATCCCGATTACCTGTACGCCGAGGCCCAGGGCGGCGCCATCGGGCGCGTGAACCGGCGGACGCACGAATCACGCAGTGTCCAACCGCTGCCGTATTACCAGGAGAAGAAGCTCCGCTTCAACTGGAACACGCCGATTCACATCAGCGCGAACCAGAAAGGCACCGTCTACCTTGGCGCACAGGTGCTATTCCGGTCGCGCGATTTTGGACAGACCTGGGATCGTATCTCCCCCGATCTGACGACCAACGATCCGCTGAAGCAAAAGCAGGAGCAGTCGGGCGGCATCACCGTCGACAACTCCGCGGCCGAGATGCACACGACGATTTACGCGATCGCGGAGTCGCCGCGGGACGGCCAGGTGATCTGGGCGGGGACCGATGACGGCAACCTGCAGGTCACGCGTGACGGCGGGAAAACGTGGACGAACGTCGTCGGCAACATCGCCGGCCTCCCCAAGAACGCGTGGGTGTCGTCGGTCGAGCCGGGGCATTTCGCGCCAGGAACGATCTACGCCACGTTCGACGTCCACACGTTCGGCGACATGCGGCCGTATGCGTACAAGTCCACCGATTTCGGCGCGACGTGGACGCTGTTAGTGGCGCCGGACAGTCCGGTGCGCGGCTATGCGCACGTCATCAAGGAAGACCTGGTCAATTCCAACCTCTTGTTCCTGGGGACGGAGCTCGGGTTGTGGATCTCGGTGGACGGCGGCAAGCAGTGGGCGCACTACAAGGGCGGCGATCTCCCCAACGTCGCCGTGCGGGATCTCGCGATTCACCCGCGCGATCACGACCTCGTGATTGCGACGCACGGCCGCGGCATCTGGATCGTGGACGACATCTCGCCGCTCCGGGCGCTGACGCCCGAGGTTCTCGCCAGCCCGGTCGCGTTCCTCGCCGATCGTCCGACGGTGCAGCGCCTGCAGGCGGGCGGCGGCTGGGCCAACGGCGACGCGGCCTTCGTCGGGGCGAACCCGCCGAGCGACGCCGTCATCACGTACTACCAGCGGCGCCGCCACATCTTCGGCGACATGAAGCTCGAAGTGTTCGACGGCAGCGGGAAGCTGCTCGGGACGATCCCGACGAGCAAACGCCGGGGTCTGAATCGTGTGACGTGGTCGATGCGCCTGGCCGCGCCGCGCGTGCCGCCGGCGGCGAGCGCGGCATTCGGCGCGGCGTACGGGCCGCGGGTGTTGCCGGGCACCTACACGATCAAGATGACGAAGGACACGGCGACGTACACGACCCAGCTCGTGGTCGTGCCCGATCCCCGCGCGACGCACACCGATCAGGAGCGCCGGGCCGCGTTCGATCTGGCGAACAGGATGTCGGCGACTTTGACCGACATGACCTTTGCGGTCGAGCGCATGAACGGCGTGCGCCAGGCGCTCGAGGATCGTGCCGGCCGGCTGCCGGCGAGCGATGCTGTCGCGAAGCGCCTGCGTGCCGCATCGGCAGCGGTGGACGTGATGCGAAAGAAGATCGTGGCCACCAAGGAAGGCGGCATGATCACCGGTGAGGAGCGGCTGCGCGAGAATCTCACCGATCTGTATGGCAACATCATCTTCTACGATGGCGGGCCATCGCAGACGCAAGGGGAGCGGGCGGACGCGATCGCGCGAGAGCTGACCGACGTTGTGCGAGATTTCGACGCGTGGACGGCGCGCGAGCTGGCCGGCATCAATACGGCGCTGCGGAGCAAAAAGCTGGAGCCGATCGCCGTCATGAGTCGTCAACAGTGGGAGGCGGCGGGCCAGTAAAGACCCACGGTCAAGGCGCGAAGAACTCGCGCATTCCGGGCGCCGCCCGTGCCGCCTCGGGGAACAGCGTGATGCCGAGCGCCTCGAGCGTCAGCCGCAGCGTGCTCTGGTGCTGATAGAGCGTCGTGGACCGGTAGCCCCGTTTGGCCTTGGGGCTCACGACCACCCAGGCGATGCGGCCGCCGCCATTCGTGTTGTCGCGTTCCGACTCGTCGAACGTGATGATGAGCAGGCCGTCCTGCTGGAACGTCGCGCTGGCCAGTAGCGGCGCGATGTGGGTCCGGAGCCACGTATCCGCCGTGGCAAGCGCGCAATCGTGCGCGTCGTTACAGAGATTGGGCACGATGTTCGAGTAGTCGGGGAGCGTGCCGTCGGCCAGGTCGGTCGCGAACCGCGTGAACGGGACGAGGTTCCGGCGCTGTACCGAGTCGTTCGCGACGTCCGACAGCAGCGCGAACACGTTGTGCTTGCGGGCGTAGTCGCCGACGTCGGCGCCGGTGTAGCCGACGGACGGAATGTCTTCTGCGTACGACTTCCACGTCTTCCCCGCCGCGAGCAACCGCCGCACGACGTTGTCCACCGTCACGATGGTGGCATAGTTGTCGTCGTTGGTGATGATCTGGCCCGTCCCCAGCATGAAGTAGTTGCCGATGGACGGATGTGTGTTGGCGAAGTACTGCGTCGCCAGGCCGTACTGCTGCGCGAGACTATCGAGATACGGCATCGCCGCGCTGTCCAAGACGCCTGTGTAGTCGTGGTTCTCCTCGGTCACGATGAAGACGTGCCCGGCCTGCGGTATGCCACCACCGGCGGGCCGGCGTTGCGGCTCGCAGGCAAGGACGAGCGTGAGCACAACGACCGTCAGGCGCCGGTGTGAGTCCCTCACTCGCGGGCGTCGCTACGCGGATCTGAGCGTACTGAAAAAGTCTGGGTGGATGCCCGGCCGTTGACGGTCA
>QHUE01000163.1 GCA_003221825.1 Gemmatimonadota bacterium | reverse complement strand
CGTACGTCTCGTCGGGATCGATGCGCCGCGTGATGGCGTCGATCACCGCGACGCCGGGCCCCGTATCGAACGCGAACGCGCCGTCGGCTACGCCCCGCCGCGGCACCCACGTGACATTCGCCATCCCGCCGATATTGAGCAGCCAGCGGCCGAGCTGCTCGTGCCCAAACAACATGACGTCGGCGAGCGGCACGAGCGGCGCCCCCTGCCCTCCCGCCGCAACGTCGCGCGCCCGGAAATCGCTCACCACCCGAACGCCGACGCGCTCGGCGATCACCGCCGCGTCGCCGAGTTGGAACGTCGCACGACCGGGCTCGTGCCAGATCGTTTGGCCGTGCGAGGCGATGAAGGCGAGATCCCGGGGTGACACGCGCGCCTGCGCGAGCAGCGCCAGCACCGCGCCCGCGAACCGCTCCCCCAACGCGACATGCAGAAACGCGACGTCCTTGGGCGTGCCCCGCGCCATCGCGTCGATGATCGACCCGCGCTCGGCCGCGCTGTAGGGCTCCTGCCGGAATGCGACGAGGTGCGCGGCGTTGTCCGTGAGCCGCACCAACGCGGTCGAGATGCCGTCGAGCGAAGTGCCCGACATCACGCCCACGGCGAGCGCGTCGCTCATCGGCCCGCAGCCGGGGGGGGCGGATCGCCAACGACCAACCGCAATAGACCGCCCGCCTGCTCGAGCAGTCGCCGTCCCTCGGCCGCCCCGACCTTCTTGCGGACCATCACGATCGCGAGCTTCACACTCCCTTCGGCGCCCGCGATCGCCGTGCGCGCATCCTCGCGGCTCACGCCGCACACCTCCATCACGATCCGCTCGCCGCGGTCGTGCAGCTTCTGGCTCAGCGCCACGAGGTCGACCATCAGATTGCCGTAGGCCTTACCGAGCCGGATCATCGCGCCCGTGGTCAACGTGTTGAGGACGAGCTTGGTCGCCGTGCCGGCCTTGAGACGCGTCGAGCCCGTCAACACCTCGGGCCCCACGATCGGATTGATCACGACATCGCACGTCTCGGCGAGGACCCTGGGCGGCGTCGCGCAGGTGATGAGCACGGTCTTCGCGCCGAGCGTCTGCGCCTTGCCAAGCGCGGCGCGTACGTAGGGCGTCGTCCCGCTCGCCGCGATGCCGGCGACCAGGTCACGGTTCGTGACGGCGGCCGCGTCCATCGCCGCCATCCCGGCGTTCACGTCGTCCTCGGCCCCCTCGGCGCTCTTCACCAGAGCGCCGTAGCCGCCCGCGATCACCCCGACCACCATCGTCGCCGGGACGCTGAACGTCGGCGGGCACTCGGCGGCGTCGAGGACGCCGAGCCGGCCGGATGTGCCGGCGCCGACGTAGACGAGTCGTCCGCCGGCACGAAACGCCGTGACGACCAAGTCGATCGCCTGCGCGATGCGTTCACGCTCGCCGTGCACGACGGCCGCGACGCGCGCGTCCTCGGCGTTCATCAAGTCCACGATCTCGAGACTCGACGCCGTGTCGATGCGATCGGTCCGCGGATTGCGCTGCTCGGTCGCCCTCGGGTCGGTGAAATCGCGGTTTGTCATGGATGGGAAATAGACGCAAGATTACTGAATGCGAAAGCTCTCGGCCGCCCTCATGCTGCTGACCATTGCCTGCGGCAAACCTCCGAGCCCCGAACACCCCACCCCGGCTGCGCGCGTCGTCCGCGGCAGGCCGGTCATCCCGTCGACCTGGACTCTCACGTCACGCCCGGTCACCGCGCCGCACGCAATGGTCGTCTCGGCACATCCGCTCGCGAGTCAGGCGGGCGTCGACATCCTCAAGCAGGGCGGCAACGCCATCGACGCCGCCGTCGCCGTCGCCTTCGCGCTCGAGGTCGTGCTGCCGGACGCCGGCAACATCGGGGGCGGTGGGTTCATCGTGCATCGCACGGCGAGTGGCGAGGTGACGGCGCTCGACTACCGGGAAGCCGCGCCGGCCGCCGCGACCCACGACATGTACCTCGACTCGGCCGGCAACCCCACGGACAAGAGCGTGGTCGGACATCTCGCCTCCGGCGTCCCCGGAAGCGTCGCGGGACTGTACGAGGCGTGGAAAAAGTATGGGTCACTCCCCTGGGCCGCGTTGGTCGCGCCGGCCATCCGCCTGGCACAGGGACACGTAATCGATTCGGCGCGCAGCCGCGACATCGCCAGCGATCGTGAGCTGCTGGCGCAGTTCCCGGCCAGCCGGGCGCAGTTCCTGGTGCACGACAGCGCTCCCCCACCCGGGACGATGTGGAGGCAGCCCGATCTTGCCCGCACCCTCCAGCTGATCAGCGACTCCGGCCCGGACGTCTTTTATCGCGGGCAGATCGCGGATCTGATCGTCGCCGAGATGCAGCGCGGCGGCGGGCTGATCACCAAGGACGATCTGCGTAACTACCGCGCCAAGTGGCGCACGCCGATCCGGCTGAGCTATCGCGGCCACACGATCTACTCGATGCCGCCGCCCAGCTCGGGCGGCGTGACGATGGGCGAGATCCTCAACATCCTCGAGGGCTACGACACGCTGCCGGCGTTCGGCACGACGGCCTACGTGCATCTCGTCACCGAGGCGATGCGGCGCGCCTTCATCGACCGCAACCGCTGGCTCGGCGATCCCGACGTCGTCGACATGCCCCTCGAACGCCTGCTGTCCAAATCGTACGCGGCGACGCTGCGGGCGCAGATCGATCCCAAGCACGCGACCCCGACGCCGCCGCAATCCGGGGGCGGGGGCGGGGGCGGCGAAGCGATGCAGACGACGCACTACTCGGTCGTGGACGCGATGGGCAATGCGGCGGCGGTCACAACGACGCTGAATGGCGGATTTGGCAGCGGCGTCACGGTTACGGGCGCGGGGTTCCTCCTCAACAACGAGATGGACGACTTCGCGACCGCGCCGGGGAAGCCGAACATGTACGGCCTCGTGCAGGGGGAAGCCAACGCGGTCGCCGGCGGCAAGCGAATGCTGTCGGCGATGACGCCGTCGATCGTGCTCGACACCGCCGGCAACCTGCAGATGGTGGTCGGCACCCCCGGCGGTCCCACGATCATCACCGGCGTCGCACAGGTCATTCTCAACGTGCTGGATCAGAACATGAGCCTGCCCGACGCGGTCGCCGCTCCCCGGATTCACCACCAGGCGCTGCCGGACCAGACCTACTACGAGCGCGGCGGCTTGAGCGACGCGACCGTCCGGGCCTTACAAGCGATGGGACACAAGATGGAGCAGCGGCGGGGACACAGCGGCATCATCGCCGCGATACAGAAGACCGCGGGCGGGTGGGTGGGCGTCGCCGACCCACGCTACGCTGGCGGTGCACTCGGCTACTAGGAGCCCTGAATGCGCTTTGCGACTCAAGCCTCGCCCGCCGACGTCGTCATCGTCGGCTCGGGAGCCGGCGGTGGGATGGCGGCCTACGTGCTCGCCCGCGCCGGCGTCAACGTCACCGTGCTCGAAGCGGGCGTTCCGTGGGACAACACGACCGATTCCGCCATGCTCACCTGGCCTTACGAATCGCCACGCCGCGGCGCCTCCACCAAAGAAAGACCCTTTGGTGAGTTCGACGGCTGCATCGGCGGCTGGGAAATCCCCGGAGAGCCCTACACCGTCGCGCCGGGAGAGAAGTTCCGTTGGTGGCGCGCGCGGATGGTAGGGGGCCGCACGAACCACTGGGGTCGTATCTCGCTCCGCTTCGGCCCGCGCGACTTCAAGGCGCACACGTTCGACGGCCTGGGCGACGACTGGCCGATCAGCTACGACGACGTCCGCCCCTATTACGACAAGCTCGAGCAGCTCGTGGGCGTCTTCGGGACTAAGGAAAACATCCCGAACGCGCCCGACAGCCTGTTCCTGCCGCCGCCCAAGCCGCGCTGCTACGAGCTGCTGGTGCAGCAGGCGGCCCGCCGGCTGAACGTCACCTGCGTCCCGTCCCGGCTGTCGATCCTCACCCGGCCGCTGAACGGTCGAGCGGCGTGCCACTACTGCGGGCAGTGCGGCCGCGGCTGCAAGACGAATTCCAACTTCTCGTCGACCAACGTGCTGATCGCCCCGGCCCTCAAGACCGGCAAGCTCACGCTGCAGACCAACGCCATGGCCCGGGAGATCACGCTCGACAAGAGCGGGCGGGCGAGCGGCGTCACCTACATCGACACGAAGGACGGCAGCGAGCACCACGTCGACGCCCGTGTCGTCGTGCTGGCCGCCAGCGCCTGCGAAACGTCGCGACTCCTGCTCAACTCCAAGTCCGCGTCATTTCCGAACGGCCTGGCGAACGGCAGCGGCACGGTCGGCAAGTATCTCACCGACACGACCGGCACCGACGTCGGAGGATTCGTTCCGAAGATGATGGACCCGGTTCCCCATAATCACGACGGCGTGGGCGGTATGCACGTCTACATGCCGTGGTGGCTCGACAACAAGAAGCTCGACTTCCCGCGCGGCTACCACATCGAGGTGTGGGGCGGCACGGGGCTGCCGGAGGCGGGCTTCGGCGGCGGCATCCAGGACCAGCAGGGTGGCGGGTACGGCAAGCAGCTCAAGAACGACTATCGCCGCTACTACGGCGCGCACGTCGGGTTCTCGGGCCGCGGCGAGATGATTCCCAACGACGGCAGCTACTGCGAAATCGATCCGAGAGTCGTGGACAAATGGGGCATCCCCGTGCTCCGCTTCCACTGGAAGTTCACCGATCACGAATACCTCCAGGTCAAGCACATGCAGGAGACGTTCCGCGCGCTCATCACGGAGATGGGCGGCACGCCATGGGGGAACAT
>QHUE01000162.1 GCA_003221825.1 Gemmatimonadota bacterium | reverse complement strand
GCTGCCGCGAATCCGTCCACCGACGACAGCCTCGGCCAGGTTTGGGACCGGTCCGCGCGCGCTCTCGAGCACAATCCCGTGGCGCTTGACGAAGGCCAGAGCCGCGCGAGCGGTCATCCGCCGAAATGTGGGTTTTCTCTGAGCCCCACGAGATTCCCGAATGGATCGGCCACCGTCGCGACGCGGATGCCTTCGCCGACGTCTTGAATGGGCGACTTGAGCATGGCGCCGGCGCCCGTAAAGTGCTCGACCGCTTTCTCGGCATTCGGGACGCCCCAGTACGCGACGCTCCCGCCCGCCCCCGGTTTCACACCTTTCGTATCCGGATCCAGCCCCAGCTCAAAGCCGCCAATGTTGAAGCCGACGTAGAATGGCTCATCGAAGTACGGCTGGACGCCGAAGGCGGAGCTGTACCACGCCTTGGCACGTTGCAGGTCGGGGACGTGATAGATCACGGTGCGTAAGCCAAGAATCATCGTTCACTCCGAACGTGGGACGTTGATCGGACCGCGGCCGTCACGGCATCGCAGAACGTCCAGTCATCGACGACCTGGCCCGCGGTGGGATGAGGACGCGCACCCCATACGACGATGACGACCTGCGCCGCGGGGTTCACGTACACGTACTGCCCGTGAATGCCGGTGGCCATGAACGCGCCGCCCGAGCCGGGCCACCACAGATATCCGTACTCCAACGCCGAGCCGTCGCGCAGCACCTTGGGCGTCGTCGCTTCCTGAATCCAGCCGGCGGGAAGTATCGAATCTCCTCCCGCGACGCCACCGCCGAGCACGAACAAGCCAAAGCGCCCGTAATCGCGCAGCGTGGCGCTGAAGCCGCTCCCGCCGATCTCGGTCCCGTCCGGCGAGTCGAGCCACCAGTTGGCATCGGCTTCCATCCCGACCCTGCTCCAGATACGATCGGACAGGTACGTCGCCAGCGGCCGTCCGACGCCGGCGCGGAGGACCTCGGCCAGAACCTGCGCCTCGCCCGTGTTGTAATTGAACTTCATCCCGGGCTCGGCGGCCCGTGGCAGGCTCTTCATGATGGCCAGCGCGGACCCGGGCACCTGAGAGATCTGCGCGTCGAGCAGCCGCCGGCGATCGGAAGACGGATCGGTGTACGTCTCGTTCCAGCCGACACCTGACGACATCATGAGCACGTCACGCACCGACACGCCGTCGTACGCACTCCCGGCCAGTGACGGCACGTAGCGCGTGACGGGATCGGAAAGACTGATGCGCCCCTCTTTGACTGCTGCGCCGACGAGCGTGGACGTGATCGACTTGGCGACCGACATCGACATCCATCGCGTGTGCTCGGTGTTGCCGAACCGGTACCGCTCGAGCTTCACACGGCCCGAGTCGAGGACGAGGATCGCGGCGACGCGGTTGAGCTGGAGATAGGCAGCGAGGTCGTACTGCTTGCCCTTGTCGGTGAACCGCACGTCCGTCAGCGGCACCGCCGCCCGAGGTAATGGCAGCGGTCTTGCGGAGCCCGACGAGACCGTGCGCGTGGGGAACAGCCGGTCGATGTTGCGGAAGGTGTTGACCGCCAGCGCCGGCGTCAGCTCGCCCCCGTACATCTGGCGCACCGTGCCGATCGGCTCGCTCCGGTGCGGATACGGCGCCGTTTGCCCGCTGGTGATGCTGGGTAGGACGAGTGCTGTCACGGCGGACATGCAGAGGACCGGGCAGGTCATTCGGACCAATCTACCTCCCGCCTGGCCCGTAGACCTTGATCCAGTGCGTGCGCACCTGAGGCTGCAACCGCCGCCCCAGGCTGCTGGCCATGATCGTGTTCGACGGTAGTAGCGGCATGTGACAATCGACGCACCGGCCGATCAACCCCTGTCCGTGCTGCGGAAAGAGCCCACAGCTCTGAACCGCATGGCAGGTGAGGCACCGTCCCGAGAGCTCGACTACGTCGCGTTGCTGGCGGTGCACATCGTGGCACGTTGCGCAGGTCATCTGTGACGAACGAAAGCACTTGCTCCGCTCCAGCAGCGCAACCTGGTTGCCGTGCACGTCGATCGCGCCGGTGTCCGGTGCGCTGGACAAGTCAAATCGCTTCTCGACGGGTTGCCCCGGAACATGCGCGAAGGGCGCGGTTCGCAATGGCGCCGTCCCGTTATGACAGAGGGCGCATCCGTCCAGCTGTCGCATGCGGGGCAGCCGCGCCGGGTTGATGATCGCGCGCGGACCGAGCCAGCGCAGCAGCGAGCGTTCGCGCGCCACATGTGCGCGGCCCGAGCCATGACACGTTTCGCACGTTATTCCCAGTATCGCGTTGTCGGACCGGTAGCGGTTGACGGCATTGGGATCGGTTATCGACTGGAATCCCGTGGCGTGGCACTCCAAGCATCGAGGACGGATGGGACGGTCGAAATTGGGTCGTCCATCCGGATACCCAGGGCTGTTCGCCCACCCGATCCCTGTCCAGTACGAGACCGGGAGCTGATACAGCCGGTCGCCGACCAAGTAGAGAAACGACTGTCCCTTTCGCAGGCCCGTCACGTACGCAATGCGCTGAGAGTAGATGGAGGTGTCGGGCGCGCGACCCATCACCGCGGTTTCATAGAAGCCGGTCGCCGTGGAGTCCATACGGTAGTACAAGCGTGGATTGACGGTCCGCAGCACGTTCTCACCGGGACGGAAGCTGGCCAGGATGGCGTCGCGAGTCGGCAGTCGCGACGTCAGACGGTGGGCGGTCGATTCGTAGCTCGCCTGCTGCTGATGACAGGACAGGCAGGCTGTGTCACCCGCGGCGTTGTCTGCACGCACCGCCTCGGTGTGATGCCGGCCCGTGACGAGTCCCGCCGCAATCGCCCCGGCGGTCAGCAGCAAAACCCCGACGATCACCGCCAGCTTACGCAGCCGAGTTATGGCAGCTTCTCCGCTCGAGCCATGACCACGAAGCTATAGCGGCCCGAGCCGACGTCCACGACCACGTCTTGCCCTCGTTGGCGGGCGGCGCGCACTCCGTCGCGGAGGTTGAGGCCAACCCCGCCCTCCCGAACATCGGCGAGGCGCGCGTCCCTTAAGGTGACCTCCGCCGACGTATTCGCCGGAATCGTGACCTCGAGTACGAATCGCTGCCCCCCCCCATCGAGTCTCCACGCCGAGCTCAACTTCCCGTACATGGTTTCGAGCGACGCGCTCGCACTCGTGAGGCCGGCTCCCGGCCGCGGCGCGATGCGCGCCCGCCGGTATCCCGGTGCTGCCGGGTCCACGTCGATCCCGCCGATGTTCTGATACATCCAGTCGCCGACCGCGCCGAAGGCGTAGTGGTTGAACGAGTTCATCCCGGGATCTTCGAACGAGCTGTCGGGGCGGATGCCGTCCCACCGCTCCCACATCGTCGTCGCGCCCCTGGTGATCGGATAGAGCCACGACGGGTAGGTGCGCTGGGTGAGCAACGCGAACGCGTCCGCCTCGTGCTCCGTCGCGCCGAGCACGTGCAGGAGATAGGGCGTACCGAGAAACCCGGTCGTGAGATGGTGGTCGCGGGCTTCGACGTCCTGCGCTAACCGGCCGGCGGCGGCCGCGACCAGCGAATCCGGCAAGAGATCGAACGCAATCGCCAGCGCGTACGCCGTCTGCGTGTTCTCACCCACTCGGCCTGTGCTCGAGACGAATTCGCGATTGAACGCCTCCCGTATCGACACAAAGAGCGCACGATATGTGGCCGCTTCGTCCGCACGCCCGAGCACCGCCGCGGCGCGCGCCACCAGATCCGTGGAGTGGGCCAGGAACGCTGTGGCGATCAGATCCGTCCCCGTCGTCGCTCCCGGGTAGGATGGATCGTCGCTGTGCAGCGCGAGCCAGTCACCGAACTGCCATCCCGGCCTCCAGATCAGGCCCGTACCCGCTCGGCGGCGCGCGTAATCGACCCACGCGCGCATGCTGGGATATTGCCGCTCGAGCAACCGCCGGTCGCCGTACGTGAGGTACATCGTCCACGGAATGATGACGGCGACGTCCGACCAGCCGGCAGTGCCGGCGAACCGGACGGAATCACCACCGAGAGGATTGGGAATCACCCAGGGGACACTGCCGCTCTTGTCCTGATCGGCCGCCACATCGGCGAGCCACTTCGCAAAGAAACCCGAGACATCCATGTTGAACGCGGCCGTCCGCGCGAACACTTGGGCATCGCCCGTCCAGCCGAGCCGCTCGTCGCGCTGCGGGCAGTCGGTCGGCACGTCGAGAAAATTGCTGCGCTGCCCCCAGACGATGTTGTGCTGGAGTTGGTTGAGCAGCGAGTCGGACGTCACGAACGTCCCGGTTTGCGCGAGGTCGGACGACACCGCGATGCCCGTAATGGTGGTCGAGTCCGCCGGCGCAGGAAGCCCTGAAACGGCCACGTACCGAAAGCCGTGGAAGGTGAAATGCGGCTCATACACTTCGCGAGCCTTGCCGCTGAGCGTGTACCGGTCCGTCTGGGCGGCTGCGCGCAGGTTAGCGGTATAGAGATTGCCGTTCCGGTCGAGCACCTCGCCGAACCGCATGGTGACCGTCGTCCCAGGTGGGCCGCTCACGGCGAGACGCGCCCAGCCCGTGAAATTCTGGCCGAGGTCAAACAGCATTTCGCCCGATGGTGCGCGCCGCATCGAGACGGGGCGCAGCTCACGCACGCGACGCACCGGTGGCGACAGGGACGCCACGAGCGCAGACCCGGGAGGATCGACGAGGGCAACCGCTCCCCACTCCCGGTCGTCGTACGGCGCGCGGGCCCACCCGTCGAGCTCGCGCCGCGCGTCGTAGGTTTCG
>QHUE01000161.1 GCA_003221825.1 Gemmatimonadota bacterium | reverse complement strand
GTGAACGACTTCTGGCATACGCTCACCCACGGCTACACGGGCACTGTGCAGGACTACGAGCAGCAGTACAACGCGCTCCTCGACGACACGCGCCAGGCGCTGCCGCGCGTGCACCTCATCGTGCTCGAGCCGTTCGTATTGCGCTGCGGGGCGGTGGACGCCCGCTGGTTCCCGGAATTCGATCAGCGTCGCGCCGCCGCGGCGCGGGTTGCGTCGCACGCCCGTGCCACGTTCGTTCCCCTGCAGGCAATCTTCGATCAGCGCATCCGTTCGGCGTCTCCCGAGTATTGGGCCGCCGACGGCGTCCATCCGACGCCGGCGGGCCACGCCGTCATCGCCGAGCAGTGGCGCCGTGCCGCGCGCCTCTAGCAGGTGGCTCGTCCTCGCGGTCGCTGGGGCGGCATTCGCGTGCGCGTCGGGCGCTGCGACCGTCTCGCCACCGCCACCTCCACCCCCGCCCCCGCCGCCGCCGCCGCCGCCGTCCTGGGTTCAGGTCTGGAGCGACGAGTTCGCCGGACCGGCTGGCTCCTCCATCGACACCACCAAATGGCATTTCGACCTGGGAGACGGTTGCCCGGGAGTCTGCGGGTGGGGCAACAACGAAAGGGAGTATTACCGCTCGGACACCGCGAACATCAGACTGAATGGCTCGGGCCAGCTGCAGATCGTCGCACGCGTCGCGACAGACAGCATCCCGTGTTACTACGGGCGGTGCGGCTACACATCCGCCAAGATTACCACCAACGCCAAGATGTTCGCCGATCAAGGTCGCATCGAAGCACGCATCAAGCTCGCTGCAGGGCAGGGGCTGTGGCCCGCGTTCTGGATGCTCGGCAAGAACATCGGCACGGTCGGCTGGCCGACCTGCGGCGAGATGGACATCATGGAAAACCACGGCAGCGATGTGACGTCGATGAGCTCGGCGGTGCATGGGCCAGGCTACTCGGGCAACACGCCGTTCGTGCACATCCGCCGGTTCGCGTCGGGAGGCGTCACGGACTTCCATAGGTACGCCGTCGAATGGGACTCGACGAGTATTCGCTTCTTCGTCGATGACACCTTGCACTATCTCGTCCTGCGCGCCGTCGTGCAGCAGCACGGCAATTGGGTGTTCGATCAGCAGTTCTTTGTGATCCTAAATCTGGCCGTCGGCGGTAACTTCGACGGCAATCCGAGGTCAGATGCCATTTTCCCCGCGACGATGCAGGTCGATTACGTTCGGGTCTATAAACGGGGAGGTTAGGGCCCGGGGCGCCGGTAGCTGACGTCCAGGACGCTGAGCCGGGCGAGGTGTCTCGATAGCCGTCCGCTGAAGTCGGCAAAGTTCCTCAGGTCCCGCGGCGTCCACGCCACCTCGGCGAGCGCGATCAGACGCGGAAACACCATGTACTCGACGTTTTTGGGAGTGCGCTGGTACTCCGTCCAGATCTGTCCCTGGGTGCCGAGGATGTGGGCCGCCTGCGCGGCATCGAACGCCGCGGGCACGGGCTCGAACGCGTAGACGGTGTCCAGCGGCAGGAAGCCGCCGATCGCCAGCGGCTCGTTCACCGTGTTCTGCGACTGGTAGTAATCGAAGTAGGTGTTCGACGTCGGCGTCATGACGACGTCGTGGCCGGCCTGCGCCGCCGCGATGCCGCCATCCATCCCGCGCCACGACATCACGACGGCGTTGCGAGCGAGGCCTTCGGTGCCGCCTTCCAGGATCTCGTCCCAGCCGATCAGCGCGCGGCCACGAGCGGCGAGCCATTGGCTCATCTGCGCCGTCATCCAGCTCTGCAGCTCGTTTTCGCTGTGGAGTCCGAGCTCCTTGATGCGCGCCTGCGCCACTGGGCTCGCCTGCCATTGCTGCTTCGGCGCCTCGTCGCCGCCGGTGTGGATCCAGTGACCCGGGAACAGTGCCAGCACCTCGGTCAGGACATCCTGCATGAAGTGAATCGCCGAGTCTGACGGGTTCAGGATGTTCTGATCCACGCCCCAGTGGGTGAGGACCTCGAGCTGCTCGCCGGTGTTGCCGAGCCAGGGATAGGCTGCGATGGCGGCCTGCGCGTGGCCCGGCATTTCGATTTCGGGAACGACGGTGATGAAGCGCGCCTGCGCGTACGCGACGATCTCGCGGACGTCGTCCTGCGTGTAGAAGCCGCCGTGCGGAATCTTGTCGTAGACCCATTGCGTCGTATCGGCGTACGCGCGCTGCTGGCCGACGAGCGACTGGCGGCGCCACGCCCCGATCGACGTCAGCAGTGGGTACTTCTTGATTTCGATCCGCCAGCCCTGGTCGTCGGTCAGATGCCAGTGGAAGCGATTGAGCTTATGGAGCGCGAGCAGGTCGATGTATTTCTTGACGAATTCCTTCGGCATGAACGAGCGGGACACGTCGAGATGCGCGCCGCGCCAGGCGAAGCGCGGCATGTCTTCGATCTCGACCGCCGGCACGGTCCAGAGGACAGCGGTGACGGGCGCCGCGCGGAAGATGTCCGGCGGCAGCAGCTGGCGCAGCGTCTCGACGCCGTAGAACACCCCTGCCGGCCGGTAGGCCTGAATCCTGATGTGCGTGCCCGACACCGAGAGGCGATATCCCTCGTCGCCCAGTCGCGCCAGCGTCGGATCGAGGCGGAGCGCGATGGTGCGTGCGGCCGTCCCGGCGGCGCCGCTCACCGCGAGCCGATAGCCGGTGGCGGGTTGCAGCCAGTCGGCGAGCTGGTAGCCGATTTGGCGCGTCGCGCGATCGGTGACCACCACGGTGGCCGGCGTGACGAGGAATGTTCCGGTGCCGCGGGTCATGTGGACGGGCCGCGGGATGACGGCGAGCGAGGTGTCCTGGATTGCAACGAGCGTGACGAGCGCGATGAGGTTGATCATGGGCGCTTATGATATCGCTCGCTCAGTTGTTCAGCGAACGGTAGATTAGCGTCTTATGAAACGACGCGACTTTCTTCACACGGTGGGAGCGGCGGCCGCCGGCGGCATGATGACGCGCGCTCCTCTTGGTTTCGAGAAGCGGATGGACCGCATCGGGCTCGAAACGTACTCGTGCCGCCACGGCATGGCGCAGGATCCCGACCGCACGCTCGCCGCCATTCGGGCGATCGGCTACACCGACGTCGAGCTGCTCTGGTCCTTCAATCTGTTCGGGCGCACGCCGGCGCAGGTCGCGGCGACGCTCAAGAACGAAGGACTGCGCGCGCCATCGTGCCACATGTCCGCCGACACGATCTTCGTGGGCTGGGAGCGCAGCCTCGAGACGGCGAAGCTGCTCGGCCACGAGTATCTGATCGTGCCCGATTTCGAAGACTGGACCAAGCAGACGCTGGACGACTGGCGCGAATGGGCCGACCGCTTCAACACCGCCGGCGCCGTCGCCCGGAAGGCGGGCATCTGGCTCGCGTTCCACAACGAGGCCTACCACCAGAAGCCGATCGACGGGAAGGTGCCGCTCGACGTCTTCATCGGCCGCCTCGATCCCACCGTCACGCGACTCCAGCTCGACGTCGGCAACATGCTGATCGGGGGCGGCGACCCGATGGCGTATCTCCAGAAGTATCCCAACCGGTTCTGGAGCTTCCATCTGAAGGACGCCGTCGCCGACCGCTCGAGCGACACCGGGCTGGGGAAGGGGATCTTCGACTTCAAGAAGTTCCTCGCGGCGGTGCCGCTGCTCGAGCAGAAGCCGGCCTATGTGGAGCAGGAAGGCGCGACGGAGCCGGCGGCCGAGCTGGACGCCGCGCGCGCCAACTATCAATACCTGCGCAATCTAGAGTTCTGAGACGGATAGCACCGTTCGAAGTGCATGTTTCTAGGCGATACAAAAGAAGGCGCAATGACACTGATTCGATTTCGAGCTTCGCAGGTGCAGGATGCCGACCTGTCCGTCACCTACGACGCGGTCGTCGTCGGCTCCGGCGCGGCGGGTGGGATGGCCGCCCACGTGCTCACGTCGCAGGGCATGAAAGTGCTGCTGCTCGAGGCGGGAAAGAAGATCGACATCAATGCCGAGCTGCGCTCGATGGAGTGGCCGTACGATCACCCGCGGCGCGGCGAAGCGCCGCCCGGATATCATGCGATCCGCTTCAACGAGTACAACGTTCGGAAACCGCCCTACGCCAAGGGCTCCGCCTTCAAGCACGTGTTCTCCTACGTCGGCGGCTGGGGCGGATCGGATTACGTCAAGAACATCCTGGTCGATGAGAAGGACCATCCGTACACCGGCACCAAATACGCGTGGGTGCGCGCCCGGCTCTTGGGCGGCAAGACGAATATCTGGGGCCGGCTCGCGCTGCGCCTGTCCGACTACGACTTCAAGGGCAAGACCCACGACGGCTACGGGGAAGACTGGCCGATCTCCTACGCCGATCTCGAGCCCTACTACGACAAGGTCGATCTCTACCTCGGCATCTCCGGCCATAAGGAGAATCTGCCGCACCTGCCGGACAGCCTGTTCCAGCGCCCCAACAAGCTGACGGCCTCCGAGGTGAAGCTGCGCAAGAGCCTCGCCGGGATGGGCCGCACTTTGACGCCGTATCGTGCGGGCGTGACGACCGACGGCGTGAAGAACAAGTACCGCAGCAAGTGCTTTGGGCGCGGCGCGTGCGGCCGGCGGCCCGGCGGCTGCGACATCCACGCCGCCTTCGATTCGCCCACAGGACTGATCTATCCCGCGATGGACACCGGGAATCTCACGCTGCGCACTAACTCGATCGCGCACGAAGTGCTGGTCGATCCGAACACCGGCAAAGCCCGCGGGGTCTCGTTCGTGGATTCGCAAAACCACCGCACCTACGAAGCGAAAGCCAAGGTCGTCATCCTGGCGGCGTCCACACTCGAATCAGCGCGTCTGCTCCTCCTCTCGAAATCTCGGGCATACCCCAA
>QHUE01000160.1 GCA_003221825.1 Gemmatimonadota bacterium | reverse complement strand
TCCCCACGATCCCCAGCCACTCGCTCGGCGGGACCGACTTCCACGCGCGCGGAAACAGCGCCAGCGTCATGAAGCCAATCAGGATGCGCACGAAGGCGACGCCATTGGGCCCGATGGACCGCAGGCCTTCGGCTATAAAGAGGAAAGAGGCGCCCCAGATCAGCCCGGGGATGAGCACGAGCAGCACATCAGCCTCCACCCACGACGACCGCTTCCCGCTCCAATCGCACGCCGAACTTCTCGAACACGGCGCGTTCGATGTCTTCGGCCAGCGCGAGCAGCTGCGCCGTGGTGCCGCCGCGGTTCACCAGCGCCAGGGCGTGATGCGTGGAGATCCCGACACCCTCATGCGTGTAGCCCTTGCGATATCCGGCCTGCTCCACGAGCCACGCCGCCGGCACCTTGACGCCACGCCCGGCGGGAAACGACGGCGGATGCCAGCGACGCTCCACCTCGGCGAAGGCCGCTGCGCTGAGGACCGGATTCGTAAAGAACGATCCCACCGAGCGCGTGTTGGGATCGGCGGGATCCAGCACCATCGATTTCCCACGCCGCAGCTCGAGCACCGCCTCCCGTACCAGCGTCACCGCCGCCAGCGGCTCAACCTGATCGATGCCGCCGCGCCGTGTGACCGCGGCAGCCAGCTCGGCGTAGCGCAGCACCGGACGTGTGTTGCGCCGCAGGCGCAAGCGCACGGCGAGCACGACATACCGATCCCGATCGGCCGCTTTGAACCGGCTCATCCGGTAGGCGAATGCGCAGTCCTCGCGCGCGAACGTGACGCGCTCGAGCCGCTCGCGGTCGAGGCACGCCACGTCCACCAGCGTGTCGGCGATCTCCTGGCCGTAGGCACCCACGTTCTGAATCGGCGCCCCGCCCACGGTGCCCGGGATGCCGGCGAGACATTCGATCCCGCTCAAGCCCTGCGCGACGGACTCCGCGACGAGCGCGTCCCACGATTCCCCCGCCGCCGCGTGGACGATGACGGCGTCGTCACCGGATGTCTGGAAGGACACGCCGCGGGTCGCGATGCGCGCCACGAGTCCCGGAAAACCGGCATCGACAAAGACCACGTTGCTGCCGCCACCCAGGATGTGCAGCGCCAAGGCGCGACGGCGGGCGAACTCCACGGCGTCCCGTACGTCCTGCTCCGTGGCGCAATCGCCGAAGAAGCGTGCGGGACCTCCGAGGCCGATCGTCGTGTATGGCGCGAGGCTAACAGACTCTCGTATCAGCACTACTTCCGGAGGTAGCTATCGGTCTTCTTGAGCCAGTCTTCGCGCGGCGGATAGAACACGTCCACGTCGAGCGTATCCTCCAGTGCGAGGGCCTCGTGGGGCACGTTGCTCGGGAGGTGGAGCACCTCTCCCGCCCGCACCACGATCTCCTCGGCGCCATCGTCTCCCACCAGGAACCGCAGCGCCCCTTCCAGGATGTAGGTGAGCTGCTCGTTCATGTGGGAGTGCTTCGGGACGACGCAGCCCTTCTTCAGGTACACGTGCGCGAGCATCAGCTGGTCGCCGGTGATCAGGCGACGCGAGAGCTTCTCGTGCAGGTCCTCGCGGGGCATATCGTCCCAGCGATACCAGGTGGCTGCTCGTTTGGCGGTCACTGTTACGGACGGTTACCGCCCGGGGGCGTGCTCACCACCAGCTTCCCGAACAGGCCGTGCTCCTCGTCGAAGGGACCGGCCGTGAAGAACAGGGCGTTCGTCGGCCCGGCGGCGGCGCCGTTCCCGAAGGCGAGGGCCCACAGGCCGTCGATTGCGATCGGCGCTCCATCGGCGGTGTGGAGCTGGCCGCGCTCCTGCAGCGCGCCGTTGCCCTCGGAACGCGCCACGTCGAACGCGCTGATGTGGCCGTCGCCGAAGTTCCCGACGAGCAGGTCTCCGCCGAACTGCCCGAAATCGGCGGGGGCAAGGGCCAGGCCCCATGGTGAGTTCAGCCGCCCTCTGGAAGCCACGCGGCGGAGCAGGTGGCCGTCTGTGTCGAAGGCATTCACGAACCCGTGCCCTACGCCGGCGATGTCGTCCTTCTGGTCGGCGTCCTGGAGCGCGTAGGTGACGTAGATCGTGCCCCCCAGGTTCCGGATTCCGAATGGCGCGTACCCCGGCGGCAGGGTGGCGTCGCTGAACCCGGCTGACACGGGATGGAACCCGGCGTCGAATACATCCACGGTGCCCGCGTGAGCTCACGGTCAGCGCGAGCTTGGCGCCGGTGTTGCCGTTGTAGAGGGTGGAGACGTCGGCTCCGTTGTCGGCGATCCACCAGGGCGAGGTCGCGCTGGCAACGAGCCCCCAGGCGTTGACCAGCGTCGGATCGAGGACGTCGGCCGGCACGGCCCCGTCGGACACCAGGTTGTGTTGCTCGTAGAACTGCGAAGGGGCGGATTGGAGTGAGAACGAAGCCGACGTGAGTTGCGGAGCGACGCTGCGGTCTCCGAGGCAACCGAGTGACAGCACGACGAAGATGGCGAGGGGCGCTCCCACGATGCGACGAGTAGTCATGGGATTCTCCTTTGTCCAGGTTTCCCGACGTAACGTTGGACGATCGATCGGATTCTCGCACACCTGCGGCCTTCACGGAAGGACATGGAGGACCTATCATCGGCTCCGGTTTGCCCTATGTGCTCGCAACCCTCTCGGCCGTTTTCTATGGGGCGGCGGACTTCACCGGCGGGATCGTAACTCGGCGCGTTGCGGCCATTCCGGTGGTCCTGTTCTCGCAGGCGAGTGGGTTGGTGCTGGTCGGCTTGATCCTGCCCCTGCTTCCGGCGGCGGCGCCGCGGGCGGCAGACTTGTGGTGGGGCGCAGCCGCCGGCCTGACCGGTGGTGTCGGCGTCGGCCTGCTCTACTATGCGCTGGCGAACGGTACGATGTCGGTCGTCGCCCCCACGACCGCAGTGGCTGCTGTCACGATTCCCGTCGTCACTTCGATCGCGCTGGGAGAACGACCTGGGTGGCTTGCGGTCGCCGGTATCCTACTGGGAATTGCGGCGATCGCGCTGGTGAGTCGGCAGACGAAAACGCAGGCGGAGGTCCGATCGAGCGGGCTCGGTCCGGCGCTGGCGTCCGGCGTCGCGATCGGACTGTTCCTGCTGACCTTGGCCCAGACACGGCCGGCGAGCGGCCTGTGGCCGCTCTTTATGGCGCGTCTCACGTCGGTGACCCTGTTTGGCGTGGTCGCCACGGCGCAGCGCCGCTCGCTGCGGATGCCGGTGCGGCTTGCCGCGCTCGCGGTTGTCGGCGGCGCGATCGACATGCTGGCCAACACGCTCTACATGCTGGCCGCACAGCTCGGCCCGCTGAGCCCCGTCGTGACGTTGTCGTCGCTATATCCCGCCAGCACGGTGCTGCTCGCCCGCGCCGTGCTGGGCGAGCGCCTGAATGCCTGGCAAACGGTGGGCGTCATCGGTGCGCTCGTTGCCGTTGTTCTCATCGTCCGTGGCGGCAGCTGAAGGAGAATCGCCCCCTTAGCGGAACCCCACCGTCGCGAGCGCAGTGAAAAGGCCTCACACGGAAACTTCGTGTGAGGCCTTTCTTCACTCACTCAGGACTCGCGTGAGCGGCGAACATCTGCGACTCGGGGTCCTTGCGAGGCGCTGCAATCGTCCGTACGATGCCGCCGGCGTTATACGCGGGCCGGCGCGGCTTGCGGCGTCCCTCCGGCCGAAGAGAGCACACAGGAGGACCTCATGAGGTCCGCTCTCACGATCGCGTCGGCCAGCCTGCTCGGACTGCTCGTAGCATGTGAGCGGAGCGGGCCGCCGACCGCACCGCTACCCGGGCTGTCCGCTTCGCGCGACGGCATTCCCGGACCGCCCCCCGGCATCATCCTCCCGCCAGACATCGGTCCGCCTCCGGGCGTGCCCGCTCCTCCCGGTGCGGGGCCCCCCTCGTTCCTCTTTGACTGGGTCAGCATAGGCGCCGGCAGCGGATACAGCTGCGGCCTGCGCTCTGATGGATCGGCGCTCTGCTGGGGTGCGAACAACTTCGGCCAGCTCGGCGACGGGTCCCAGAATTCCAGTAGCACGCCGGTGCCCGTGAGCGGCGGATTGCGATTCAGACAAATCGCCGTGGGCGATATCCATACCTGCGGGATCGACGGGGCCGGTGTTCTGTATTGCTGGGGCTCCAATGTCAACGGCCAGCTTGGCGCCGGACTACCGACGGGATTGGGCGGATTCAGCACCACGCCGGTGCCCGCCAGTGGTGGTCTGAGCTTCGTCAGCGTCAACGCCGGACTCCGCTCGTCATGCGGGATTGCCACGGACGGCTCCACCTACTGTTGGGGTCTGAACGGCGACGGTCAGTTGGGGAACGGCGTCATCGGGGGCCTGAGTGCAGTGCCCGTTGCTGTTCAAAATAGTGGCTCATTGGGGTTCACTGCCGTGACTACGGGCTTTCGGACCAGCTGCGCGTTGACCGGCGACGGAAGCGCGTATTGTTGGGGGTCGACAGCGTTCGGCCAGTTCGGGAACGGACCTCCGACGGCGCCGTTGCTCTCGGCCACCCCGATTCCCGCCGCGAGCGGGCTGGCGTTCGCGACCCTGGATGTCGGAAGCACCTACGCATGCGGACTAGCCTCGAATGGGTCGGCCCGGTGCTGGAGCAACCTCAATGTCGTAGGCGAGCTTGGGTTTGGTTCAAGCGCACGGTCAAATACTCCAGCACCAGTGGTAGGGGGCCTGACCTTCGCGATGCTGGATGCGAACTCGAGCAACAACATTTTGGCTCATACCTGCGGTGTGACAACAACGAGCGAGGCGTACTGCTGGGGCAGCAACCGGAGCGGCCAGCTAGGCGCGACCGGCGCGGCCACGTGCACTTTCGGGACCGTTGGTGACTTCAACTGCTCGCTCGCTCCGGTGGCGGTTGGCGGCGGTCTGCAGTTTCGATCGGTAGGGGTTGGGAACGAACACACGTGTGGGGTCACACTCGATGGCAGTGGCTACTGCTGGGGACGCAACACGTCCGGGGAGTTAGGCGACGGGACGGTCACCGACAGGCCGCTGCCGACACTGGTGCGAGCGCCGCTCAGGCCATAGCTCGATCACGACGCCGACGGCGACGGCCTAGGCGACGCTTGCGACCCGTGCCCACTCGTTTGAATTCAACGGCCTCCATACGAGGCCGTTGTTTTTTCGCGACACCCTGTTCGCCCACAAAGACCGGATTTTTGGGGCGTCCCACGATGTCGATTTCGGGGTAGTTGATTCGACGCATAGGTGAGACCAACCACCAGGACATTCCTATGGCGACGCGCAAGCTCAAGCTGCAGGTGCAGATGACGGTCGATGGGTTCGTCGCGGGCCCCGAAGGCCAGCTCGACTGGATGACGCGCAACCTGGACGAGGGCGTGATTGCCCGCATCGTCCAGCTGACCGACTCGAGCGACACCATCCTGCTCGGCAGAAGGATGACCGATGGTTTCATCAACTACTGGGAAGGCGTGCCACCGGAGAGCCCCGAATACACCTTCGCGCGCAAGATGGTGGACACGCCCAAAGTCGTGTTCAGCAAGACGCTCACGCGCGTCGCGGGCAAGAATGTGCGTGTGGAGCGCGGTGACCTGGTGCAGACGGTGAACCAGCTCAAGCGTCAGCCCGGAAAAGATATCGTCGTGTATGGTGGAGCGACGTTCGTGAGCGCACTGATCGAGCGCGATCTGATCGACGAGCTCAACATCTTCGTGAACCCGGTCGCGATCGGGCGCGGGTTGGGGATTTTCAAGGATCGGAACGCGCTGCGCTTGACCGGTTCGACGGCGTATTCCAGCGGGGTTGTGATCAATACGTATCAGCCGGTGAGGTAAGGCGGTAGGGGCGCAGCATGCTGCGCCCCTACTACCCGATCGTTTGCAGGACCGCGGCGAGTTTGCAGGAAAATCCCGGAAGGACGTCTTCGCCTTCCGATGTCTCACGGATCCTCCACAAATGCCCTCAACCGCTCGGCTGCCGCATCCCACTGCGCAGAGATCTGATCGAGGTACCGTTTCGCCTTCTCCAGCCGCTTGGCGTCCAGCTCCCACACCCGCTCGCGCCCGCGGGGAGCATGGTGCACTAGACCCACACGCCCGAGGGCGTAGAGATGCCTGGTGATCGCCTGGCGCGTCACCCCCGTGCCCTCGCTGAGTCGCGTAATCGATAGCGGCCCGTCCACGGACAGACGGCCCAGCAACCTGAGCCGGGTCGCGTCTGCCAGCGCCGTGAACAGGGGCACGGCGTCGGTGACTTTCAAGGCCGCCGCCCCGCGGCTACGAGACATACCGCTCCAGATTCTTGATCTGCCCGCCCCAACCCTCGGTGTTCATGCGGAACGCCTCGGCCCGGCGCGCGAGCGGGATCCGATCGAACCCCGACTCGACGATCGTGAGCGCAGTACCGCCCTCAGCCTCTTCGAGCGTGAACTCGACCAGCGTCATGGGCTCGGCCGAGTAGTCCATCGCGGGGTCCTTGGGGTATGGGTGCCAGCGATACGAGAAATAGCGTTCGGGCTCGATCCGCTCGACCTGCATCTCAACTTTCAAGTGTTCGTGGCCCGGAATGGCGACCCTGCCCCGCACTGTCCTTCCCTCGGCGAACGCGCCGTCGAGCGTAATCCGGAACCACGTGCCAAACTCTTTCGCCTCGCTGATCGCGCGCCACACCCGCGAGCGCGGGGCGCGGAGCACGACGCGCTTCTCGATCCGGTCAGTACTCATCGTGGTACTTCAGCCAGTGCATGATGCCGTCGTCTTCCTGTCGGCCGAGCGGCGCGAGATCGAGCAAGTTGTACGTGTTGAGCAAATGGTCGAGGCCGCGCTGGTAGGTCGAGTAGGTGTGGAAGACGCGCTTGCCGTCGCGAAGGAACACGCTTAACCCTTCCCGCTCGCCTTCGTGCGGCCGGCCCTCGGGTTGAGCGGAGACAGGCGCGTAGTTGTAGATGGTGTGCTGCGCGTCGAGCGTCACCCCAAAGTCAGCGTTGAAGTCGGTCCCGAACGAGGACAGCCAGGGAAATGTCCAT
>QHUE01000034.1 GCA_003221825.1 Gemmatimonadota bacterium | reverse complement strand
CAAGCAGATTCTGGTGATCGGGGAGAGCGCCACGACGCGCGCGATCGAGGGGGCCTCGCCCGAGCTCGAGACGTTCCCGAGTCACCGCGACGATGCCGCGATCTGGCTCTTCTCCGGCGGGACGACAGGCAAGCCCAAGGCCGTCGTCCAGAGCCACGGATCGTTTGCGAACACCACCGTCTGCTACGGTCAGGGCGTCCTCGGCCTCACGGAGCGCGACATCACACTTGCCGTGCCGAAGCTCTTCTTTGGCTACGCGACGGGCTCGAACCTCTTCTTCCCATTCTCGGTCGGCGCGACAGCCGCGCTGTTTTCCGAAAAGAGCACCGCCGAGACGCTGTTCGCGAAGATCCGGAAATTCCGGCCCACGGTGCTGGTCAATGTGCCGACGATGGTGCATCAGATGGTGGCGCATCCCGACGCGGCGCAGCAGAACCTGTCGTCGATTCGTCTCGCCACCTCGGCGGGCGAAGCGCTGCCTGTCGAATTGTACGAACGGTGGAAGCAGACATTCGGCGTGGAGCTGCTCGACGGCCTCGGCACCGCGGAGATGTGGCACATCTTCATCTCGAACAAACCGGGTGCGGTGCGGCCGGGGACGATCGGCACCGTCGTACCAGGCTTCGATGTCAGGGTACGAGACGACCTGGCGCACGACTTGCCCGACGGTGAGGTCGGCATGCTGTGGGTCCGCGGCGACTCGCGGGCGATCGGCTATTGGCAGCAGATGGAGAAGACCAAAGCCGCTTTCCGCGGCGAGTGGTACGTGTCCGGCGATCTCGTGCGGCGCGATGCGGACGGCTACTTCACCTACTGCGGTCGTGCCGACGAGCTGCTCAAGGTCGGCGGCCGGTGGCTCGCGCCGCAGGAGGTGGAAGGATGTCTGTTGCAGCATCCGCTGGTGAAGGAGGTCGCGGTCGTGGGAGTGGAAGACGCCAATGGCCTGATGAAGCCGCATGCGTTCATCGTGGCGACCGAGCAGCGTCCGGGTCTGGCCGAGGAGCTGCAGGCATTCGCCCGCGAACGGTTGGAGCCCTATAAGGCGCCGAGGGCGGTCCGCTTCCTCGACGCCCTGCCGCGCACCCATCTCGGCAAGGTGGATCGAGGCAAACTCCGGCTTCAATGAGGGCAGTGCACCGATTACTTTGTGTGCCGGGACGGGTGGCCGAGTGGCTGAAGGCGCACGCTTGGAAAGCGTGTTAACGGGCAACCGTTACGTGGGTTCGAATCCCACCCTGTCCGCCTAGTAGGACAGGTGGGTGAGCGGTTGAAACCGCCGGTCTCGAAAACCGGTATGCCCGCAAGGGTATCGAGGGTTCGAATCCCTCCCTGTCCGTCAGACGCCGAAGCCGCCGAAGGACGCCGGAAGTCGCCGGAGGACTAAGAAAGCGCCCGCTGTAATCGCCAGGTCATTGCACGAGCGCGCCGTTGTTGCACAACTAACGCATCAAAAACCGCCGGTTCCAAATATCCCAACGCACTCGCGACTTCCAGCGCATACTCCAATTCCGCCAGTGACCCCAATGAAATGCTCAGGAAGCGCTTGAATTCCTTTACGCCCTTGCGCGATGCGCCTTCAACGATGTTTACTGCTCCAGAAAATGCCGCTCGGCGAGTTTGCGAAGTCAGCCCGTACAGCTCATGCTTGGGCCACTTTTCTGTGGCACGGTACACCGTTAGGAGGAGTTGATGACATTCCTTCCATGCGACAAGTCGTTTATGAGGAGCCATACGTGAGTATGCAACGGGTTGTACGAAGTAACGGTATCGTTCGTACGCAAGGCGTGATGATTCATTGCCGTCGTTCGGCGTCCTCCGGCGTCCTCCGGTGTCTTTCGGTTTCAATAACCGCAACCGTCATGTTCGTCGCGCGGGTGTCGGCACAAAGCATCCAATACCGCTCACCCGCCGGCGTCGAGTACCGCTCGCAGCGCGACACCGGCGCCATCGCGCGCGCCGAGAGCGTGCTCGCGGCCGATCCGCGCAATGCCGACAAGCTCATTGCGCTCGGCGTCGCGCAATCGGGCGTGCGCCAGTATCGCGAAGCGATCGCCACGTTCACGCGCGGCCTGGGCATCGCGCCGAACAACGCCTTGCTGTATCGCTGGCGCGGGCACCGCTATCTCTCCACGCGGCAGTTCGATCGGGCCATGGCCGATCTGACGCGGGGTGCAAAGCTCGACAGCACCATCTACGGCATCTGGTATCACCTGGGAATTGTGCGCTTCGTGCGCCGGGAGTTCGCCGGCGCAGCCGACGCCTTCACGCGCGCGCTGCCGATCGCGCCGGACTCGGCGGAGCGCGCGGGGGCAACCGACTGGCTGTGGATGTCGCTGTCTCGCGCAGGGCGCAAGGCGGATGCTCAGGCTCTGCTCGACCGCCACACCGACACGCCGAATGCGGGCAATGCTTACTCGCAACGGCTGCGGCTCTACCGCGGTCAGGTGTCACCCGATTCCGTGTTCACGCCGGCCGATACCAGCGACATTCAAATCGCGACGTTGAGCTATGGAATTGGGGACTGGTACCTGGTCCAAGGCGACACCGCCAAGGCGCGGAGCTGGTTCGAGCGGTCGGTGGCCTCGGGCGGATGGCCCGCGTTCGGGTTCATCGTGTCGGAAGTCGAGCTGCGGAGCAGCCGAGCTCGCTAGATGCTCGTTCTCAGGAGCATCTTCTTCGCGCTGCTCCTTCCTGGTTCGGCCACGGTGGTGATTCCGTATTTCATCCTGTCCCGTCGCGGCGTCCCACATTGGGATGCCATCGGCTTGCCGGGAGTCGTTGCGGTCGCGCTCGGTGCGACGATTCTGATCCGCTGCATTGTAGATTTTGCGCGCGTGGGGCGCGGAACCCTCGCGCCGGTGGATCCCCCGAGAGCGTTGGTGATTCGCGGGCTGTACCGGTACGTCAGAAACCCGATGTACGTCGGCGTGGTCTTGGTGCTGTTGGGGGAGGCGGCGCTCTTCCGATCGACCGACCTGCTCCTCTATAGCGCTGTATTTTTTCTCGTCGTCAATCTGTTTGTGATCCTGTATGAGGAGCCTGCATTGCGCGCGCGCTTCGGCGAGCCGTACGAGCAATACCGCCGGTCGGTCGGGCGGTGGATCCCAAGGAGAAATGCAATGAAGCGAGCAGGACTGATCGCGTTGCTCTTGATCCTGGACGCGCCGCTCCCGGCGCAAATGCCCCGGACGCTGTCGGCCAACGACCAGCGGGCGCGCGACATTTTCGAACAGCTCATCAACATCAACACCACCGGCTCGAGCGGCAGCACGACGGTCGCGGCGAATGCCATGGCCAAGCGGCTCACGGACGCGGGGTTTCCGGCCGCCGACGTGCAGGTCATCGGTCCTGCGGCGTCGAAGAACCACAACCTCGTGGCGCGGTTTCGGAGTACTGGAACGCAGAAGCCGATCCTGCTCCTCGCGCACATCGACGTCGTTGAAGCGAAGAAAGAGGACTGGTCGGTCGATCCGTTCACATTCCTGGAGCGCGAGGGGTTTTTCTACGGCCGCGGGACGATGGACGTGAAAGACGGCGCGGCCATCCTCGTCGCGACCCTCGCGCGCCTGAAACAAGAAGGCTACCGCCCCAACCGCGACCTGATCCTCGCGCTGACGACCGGCGAGGAAGGCGGCAGCGATTACAACGGCGTGCAGTGGCTGCTCGCCAATCACCGCGATTTGATCGATGCGGCCTTCGTGATCAACATGGATGCCGGCGATCCGGTGATCCTGAACGGCAAACGGCTGATGCGCTCCGTGCAGGCGAGCGAAAAGGTCTACGTGACCTTTAAGCTCGAGGTCCACAATCCCGGCGGTCACAGCTCGCTGCCCACCAACGACAACGCGATTTATCGCCTCGCGGCGGCCCTGGGTCGTCTCAGTGCCTACGAGTTCCCGGCCCAGCTGAACGAGATCACGCGCGCCTCGTTCGCCCGGTGGGGGCAGCTGCAGCAGGGGCAGCTCGCCGCCGACATGGCCGCCGTCGCTGGGCCCACGCCGGACACGGCGGCGATCCGGCGACTCTCCTCCGCGAGTCCCTTATACAATGCGCAGCTGCGCACGACCTGCGTCGCGACGGAGCTCGCCGGCGGGCACGCCGAGAACGCCTTGCCGCAATCGGCGAGCGCGACGGTCAACTGCCGGATGTTGCCGGGCACGCCGTCGGACGAGGTGCAAAGCACGCTGAGTCGGGTCGTGAACGACACCACGGTCACCGTCAGCGTCGTAACGGCCGCAGTCCCGAGCCCGCCGTCGCCTCTGAAGCCGGAGATAATGGATCCAGTCGAGCGCGTCACCAAGCGGCTCTGGAACATCCCGGTCGTCCCGGTGATGGAGACCGGCGCGACCGACGGTCTGTATCTTCGGAACGCCGGCATTCCCGTGTACGGCGTGTCGGGGGTGTTCGTGGATATCAACGACATTCGCGCGCACGGCCGCGATGAGCGCATCGGGGTGCAAGACTACTACGACGGCGCGGAGTACATCTATCAATTGGTGAAGGCTGTTACATCCAGATAAGGCGGCGGCGCAGGACGGCGAAGGGCG
>QHUE01000033.1 GCA_003221825.1 Gemmatimonadota bacterium | reverse complement strand
GGAGCGCCGTCGCCATGCGTGAAGTCATCGTCATCGTCTCCCTCGACACCGAGGAGGACAACTGGCAACGCAGCCGTCACGACGTGACGGTTGAGAACATTCACGAGCTCCGGCCCCAGGCGGCATTGTTCAACCGCTTGGGGGTCCGGGCGACGTACTTTACAACTTATCAGGTCGCAGCCGATCCGAAGGCCGCGGAGGTGATGCGCGAGGTGACTGAGGGAGGCCGCGCGGAAATCGGCGCGCACTTGCATCCCTGGAACACGCCTCCCCTTTCCGAGGCATTCGTCCCTCGGAATTCCATGCTCAAGAACCTGCCGGCCGAGCTGCAGCGGGCGAAGGTGGAGCAGCTCACGGCGATCCTGGAGGAGACGTTCGGTCATCGGCCGACCGCGTTTCGTGCCGGGCGCTATGGCCTCGGGCCCGACACGGTCGCGGCTCTGCTGAGCTGCGGCTACTGCGTCGATTCGAGTGTCAGCCCGTTCGTTAGTCTGGAGACGGTTGATGACGGGCCGACGTTTGTCGGAGCCCCGATTGTGCCGTATCGGCTCGCGCCGAACCGCGACGTGCGGGAGCCCGCGCCGGATGGAGAGCTCCTCGAGATCCCCCTCTCCTACGGTTTCAGCCGCGGGCCGTTCAGTTTCTGGCACCCCGCGCGGCGCTTGCTCGAAGCGGCGCCCCTGCGCCGGCTGCACCTGGCCGGCATCGCCGATCGGGTGGGCCTGCTGAAGCGCGTGTCGCTCTCTCCGGAGTACCAAGGGGTCGGCGAAATGCTGACGTTGTCGCGCCGGCTGCTCGAGCACGGCGTGCGCCATCTCCAAATCGCCTGGCACAGTCCGACGCTCAAACCGGGACTGAGTCCCTTCGCCGCCACCGCGGCGGATGTCGCGCGCCTGCACGCCTCGATCGAGGATTTCCTCGAGGGCCTGTCGCGCATCACGCCATTCACGTTCGCTACGGTCAGCGAGGCCGCGGCGATGCTCGGGACGGTGCCCCGTGATTAAGAACGTCGGCAGCAGCTGGATCGCGACGGTGGTGACCGTGGTCGCAGTCTACTTTATCACGCCGTTCACGATCCACAAACTGGGCGACCAGGGCTACGGCACCTGGAATCTCATCAACTCGATCACCGGGTATCTGGGTCTACTCGTGTTGGGCGTGCCCATGGCGTCGGTGCGGTATTTCGCCCAGCACGTTGCGAAGGGCGATACGAAGAAGCTGAACGAAGCCATCGGCAGCTGCACGGCGCTGTACCTGGTGTTGGGCGGGATCGCGCTCGTCGTGGGTGCGGGTCTGTACTTCTTTTTTACGCACGCCTACACCATCCCGGCGGGCCTGCAGGGGGATGCGCATTCGGCCTACGCGGTGATGGTGCTCTTCGTGTCCATCGGATTCATTGCGCTGCTCCCCAACGGTGTCCTGTCGGCGCACGACGACTTCGTCCAACGCAACATCATCCGCTTGTGGGGAGTGCTGCTCCGGCTCGGGCTCACGCTGGGCCTGCTGGCGCTGCACGCGTCGCTTACGGTCCTCGCCCTCGTGCAGCTGGTCTGCCTCGTGTTCGATTTCGCATTGTGCTGGCTGCTGGTGCGGCGCCGGTACCCCGCGACGCGAGTGCGGCTGTCGGACTTCGACTGGGGCATGACGCGGGCCATCTTCGCCTTCAGCATGTATGTGCTGATACTGAACGCCGGCTCCCGGCTGTCGTTCGAGACGGACTCGATGGTCATCGGCGCGTTCATGGACGTCGGCTCCATTCCCTACTTCACCGTCGCCAACAGCTTCATCATCTACCTCATGGAGTTCCTCATCGCCATCGCGGCGGTCGTCATGCCAGCCGCGACGCGGCTGCAAGCGCAAGGCAAGCACGCGGAGCTGCGGGAGATCTTCTTGAGGTGGTCCAAGATCGCGCTGTCGCTCACACTCGCGGCCGGCATCTTTCTCATCGTCATGGGGCCGAGATTCATCGCGTGGTGGGTTGATCCGACCTTCGAGCAACCCGCGGGCCAGGTGCTGCAGATCCTGATGGTGTCGTATCTCGTGTTCCTGCCCGTGCGCGGCGTGGCGCTCCCGATTCTCATGGGCCTGGGCAAGGCGGGCCTGCCGACCATCGGTTTCCTGGTGGCCGGCGTGCTGAACCTGGTGTTGAGCATCGTGCTGGTGCGCCCGATGGGACTGGCCGGCGTGGCACTGGGCACCGCCATCCCGAACGTGCTGTTCGCCGGGGCGGTGCTGTGGCAGGCATGCCGGGAGCTCGACGTATCGATTCTCCAGTTCTTCCGGTACGTCGTCCCGCGGGCCATGCTGGGGGCCCTGCCGGTCGGGGCTCTGCTGCTGTGGTTCAAGCTCCATCTCGACGTGCGGGGTATCGCCGCGCTCGTCGGGGCGGGACTTGCGATGACGCTGGTGTTCGCCGTGACGTGGGTGTTCTTCGTCTACCGGAAGGATCCCTACGTCGACGTACGCGGCTGGCTGCCGCGGCTCCGGTCCTGGGTCCGCGTCTGATGCCCCCCGTCGTGATCGCCGCCCTCGCGGTCGGGTCTGCGCTCCTCGTCGTCGCCGAGTTGGGAACTCGCCGCTGGATGCGCCGGCGCATGCGCTACGCCGTGTGGCCTCCGGGTTTGCGGCTCGAAGTGCGACAGGACCCCGCGGTCTTTCCGGAGATGGAGCCACGCGTGCGCTTCGAGGTCAACGCCGACGGCGAGCGAGGCGGCGAGGTGTGTCGTAACGAAGCGGGGCTGTACCGGATTCTGGTGGCCGGGGGCAGCTCGGTCGAATGCTTCGCACTGGACCAGGCCACGAGCTGGCCCGGAGCGCTCGAGCGGCTCCTCAACGCACCGGACATGTGCGGCGCCTTCAGCAGCGGCGCCGGGAGGATTCGCCGAGTGCACGTGGGCAATATCGGCCACTCGGGCGTCGGCGCGGCGGACCTCGATCTCATTCTTGAGCGCGTCTTGCCCCAGTACGGCCGACTCGACGCGATTGTGATCATGGTCGCCGCCAGCACCGTATACCACTGGCTGGAGGACGGGGCACCGCCGGCGTCTCCGCCCTCGGTGGTGCCGGAGTCGATGCTGTTCGCCTGTCACCCCGGGCAACCGTTCGGGTGGACGCCACGTGAATGGGCCTTAGTCGAGGCGGCCCGGCGGCTGCGCCGCTTGTGGCTGCATCCGGTCGAAGTGAAAGAGCGCGCTGGAGCCTGGCTCGTGGCGGGACGGAAAATGCGCCGCGACGCGAAACAGATTCGCTCGACCGTGCCCGACCCGAGCACCGTGCTGGCCCACTTCGAGCACCATTTCCGGCGGCTGTTACATCGGGCGCTAGACCATGCGGATCGGGTGCTCGTGGTACGCCAGCCGTGGTTTGAGAAGGACTATACGCCTGACGAAGCGGCGCGCTTTTGGCACGGCGGCGTCGGCCGGCCCTGGAAGGAACAGGTCAGCGAGTATTTCAGTCTGGAGCTCATCAATCGGCTGCTGGGGCTCGTCGATGGACGCGTCGCCGACGTGGCCAACGAGCTCGGCGTCCCGCACCTCAACGTGCGGAACCTGTTGTCCGAGGGCCTGCGCCATTACTACGATCACGACCACTTCACCCCCGAGGGCGCCGCGGTTGTGGCGCACGCCGTGGCGAGCGCGCTGACCCGAAGGGGTCCTGAAGCTCCCCAGTGTCGCGCCGGCGCAGCGGTTGAGGCTGTCACGTAACAGCACTGCTGACGACCTTTTCGGGCACTCAACGTGCAGTGGCAACGGGCATGATCGTTGGGATTGGGATCGACGTCGTCGATCCGGAGCGCCTGTCGCGCGTCCTGGACAGCATCGGGGAGCGCGTTTTCACCGCCCGCGAACTCGCGGCCTGCGCGGGCCGTGCAGATCGGATACAAGCGCTCGCGGCGCGGTTCGCCGCCAAGGAAGCCTGCCTCAAGGCGCTGGGGACTGGTGTGGACGAGGGTGCCCTCCGGCACGTTGAAATCGTGCCCGGCGACGGCGGGCCGCCCCAATTGCGCGTATCGGGCGCGCTCGCGGCGCGAGCGCGCGAGCGGCGTGTGCGCACCGCGCACGTCAGCATGACCCACGAACGAGGCGTCGCCGCCGCCGTGGTCATCCTCGAGGGCACCACAACCGGGGCCTCGCGAAGGGCTCGCCCCTCCGACCGCACGAGCTGGACGCTGGCGACGGTCTCAAGCGGCACGTGGTGATCGTACACGTGGTCGCGCCCGGCGAGTTCGGCGGTCTCGAGCGCGTCGTGCAAATGTTGAGCAGGGGACTCCGGGGTCTGGGCCACGAGATCCACGTCGTTTCGCTGCACGCGGGAGCAGGAGGGGGGCCGGAGACGGCGTTTCTCGCGCCGCTGTCGGACGTGGGCGTGCACACCCACACAGTCGTGGTTCCTGCTCGGGCTTATCGGCGGGAGCGCGCCACCATTGCCGCACTGTGTCGTCGCCTGTGCCCCGATGTCGTTCACACCCACGGGTACCGGCCGGATGTCCTCGACGCGGGCGTGGTCCAGCGGCTGGGCATTCCGATCGTCACGACGGCGCACGGATTCACGGGCGGCGGGTGGAAGAACCGGGCGTACGAGTGGCTGCAACGGCGAGCCTTCCGCCGCTTCGATGCGGTCGTCGCCGTGTCCCGATCGCTCGGCGATCGGTTGGCGCGGGCCGGCATTCCCCGCTCGCGCATCCACACCGTTCCCAACGCGTGGCGCCGGATCGCGCCGCCGCTCGACCGCACAGCGGCACGCTGTGAGCTGGGCATCCCGCAGGGCGAGTTCCTGGATCTCGACGGGCGGATCCGCTGGCACGGCGCGGTCCGGGACGCGGATCGGCTGTTCGCTGCCTTCGACCTCTGCGTGCTGAGCTCACGCACCGAGGGCACGCCCGTCGTGTTGTTTGAGGCGATGGCGGCCGGCGTTCCCGTCGTGACCACCGCCGTGGGCGGCGTTCCCGATGTCGTGTCGCCGGCCGAGGCCGTGCTCATCCGCTCCGAGGACCCGCTCGCGCTGGCGGTCGGGATCCGCGGTGTGGTTGCAAACCCTGCGGCGGCGGAGCGCCGCGCCGGCGCCGCGCGCACCCGGCTGGAACGCGACTTCGCTGTGACGCCCTGGCTCGATCGCTACGAAGCCATCTACCGGCTGGTCAGTCACGGCGTCGCCGCGCCGACGTTGGCGTGATGCTCCTGCCTGCCGTGGCCGTGACCGCCGGCCTCTGCCTGTACACCTATCTCGGCTATCCCGCGATCCTGACGCTGGTGAGGCGGCGTGGGCGCGCGCGCCGCTCGAGGCCGCTACGCTCGACCGTCCCGCGGATCAGCATCGTGCTACCCGTCTACAACGAGGCCGCAGTCATCGCGGGCACGCTCGATCAGATTCTCGCGATCGACTATCCCGCTGACCGGCGGCAGATCCTCGTCGTCTCGGATGCGTCCACCGACGGGACCGACGAGATCGTCGCGCGCTTTGCCGACCGCGGGGTCGAGCTGTTGCGGATGCCGCGGCGCCAGGGCAAGACGGCGGCCGAGAACGCCGCCCGCCGGCATCTCAGCGGCGACATCATCGTCAACACCGACGCGTCGGTGCGGATCGAGGCGGGGGCCATCCGGCGTCTCGTCGCCGCCTTCGGAGACGATTCCGTCGGTGTGGCTTCGTCATGCGACGTAGGCGTGGCCAGCCTCGCACAGCAGGCGAACAGCGGCGAGGGAGCGTACATCGGGTACGAGATGTGGTTGCGCGATTTGGAGACCGCGGTGGGCGGCATTGTCGGCGCGTCCGGTTCCCTGTACGCGATCCGCGCGGAGCTGCACATGGGCCTCGTGCCCGATGGGCTCAGCCGGGACTTCGCCGCGGCGCTCACGGCTCGCCAGCACGGGCTCAGGGCGGTCTCGGTTGCCGAGGCGAAGTGTTTTGTGCCGCGCAGCACGTCGCTCCGCCAGGAGTACCGGCGGAAGGTCCGGACAATCACGCGCGGTATCGCGACGCTCGGGCACAAACGCGCGCTGCTCAATCCGCTCCGTTATGGCGTGTTTGCCTGGATGCTGTTCAGCCACAAGGTCTGCCGTTGGCTCGTCCCGTGGGCGTTGCTGGCGCTGTTAGCCGCCTTGGGCGCCTCCCTCGCGCTGCTCTCGCTGATCGCCGCCGTCGGGGTGCTCGCCGGGGTCGCGTGGGTGTGGCCGGACGGGAAGCCGATGCCGCGCCTGCTGGCACTGCCTGGCTACGTCGTCGTGGGGAACGTCGCCGTCTTGCACGCGTGGCTGCGGGTGGTCGCCGGGCGACCGGCGCCGGTGTGGGAGCCGACGCGCCGCGCCTCGGTGCCCTCCAGCTAGTCTCCCGTGGGGTGGGGGCCGCCGTTGCGGTGCTTGGCGGCGACGTAGCGGGCGATGTCCGCCAACGTTCCCAGGTTTTGCTCCGTGATGTCCTCGTCCGCGACGACCACGCCGAATTCGCTGCGAAGAAAGCCGATGAGCTCCATCACGCCCATGGAGTCGATGACGCCTCGCTGGAGCAGCCGATCGCCGTCCCCCAGGGCGAACCCGGGCCGCATATAAAGGAAGGTCTCGT
>QHUE01000032.1 GCA_003221825.1 Gemmatimonadota bacterium | reverse complement strand
GAATTCGAGCTCGAAAAGAACGGCAAGCGGTCGCTGCAGGCGGGCCGATCCACCGAGGTGTTCGTGTGGCGCGACAGGCTGTGGCAGAACACGGGCTGGCATCTCGACTCGGGGCACTGAGCGGCGTCGTCGCAGAAGCAGGTCCTTCGCTACGCGCGCGTGCCGCGCGCTTCGCTCAGGATGACAGTCTCGCTCGCTCTCGTGAGAAAGAAAGAAGAAAGCAGGTTCCTTGGGGCAACGTTTTGAGGCAGTTGATGCCCCGTTGCCCTCGCGGACCACGTACGCGCACAACAGGTCGGCCGCGTCCATGTGGAGAGTGGCTTCAAGCTGACGTCGAATCCCGATACCGTCCGCGGACCCGACATCGCCTTCATCAGTCAGAGCCGTCTTCCCGAGCCGGAGCCCGTTGGCTACCCCGCGCTCGCGCCCGACCTCGTTGTCGAGATTCTCTCACCCGGCGATCGGCCAGGGGAGGTGCTCGGCAAGGTGGCTGATTGGTTGTCCGCGGGCACCAGGCTCGTGTGGGTCATGGATCCGGAGCGCCGTCTGGCCCGTGTGTATCGCGCCGACGGCGCCGAGACAATCGTCACCGCCGCACAGGCGCTTCAGGGCGAAGACGTCGTGCCCGGCTTCGTCTGCCCGCTCGCGACTATTTTGTAGAAGGTAGCGGCTCGCCGTTTGTCGTTGTCGGTGGCACTTGACAATTACTCCTCGCGAGGAGTAATTGTCTGCCATGTCAGTGCCCACGCCTGCCGCCGCGATGGCGATTCACGACTCGCTCGAAGAGGAAGTGCTGATCGCGCTGGTCCGGGCCGCGTGGCTCGCCGCCGAGCGATCCAATGCCGTCACCGCAGCCGCCGGGCTCTCGCCGTCGCAATACAACGTCCTGCGTATCCTCCGCGCGGCGGGGCGGGGCGGCCTTTCGTGCACCGAGATCGGCGCGCGCATGGTTACGCGCGATTCCGATCTCACGCGACTGGTGTCAGGTCTGGCGCACGCAAAACTCGTCATGCGCGGCACCGATGCCGACGATCGCCGTCGCAGCACCAATCGGATCACCCCCGCAGGCAGAACCCTGCTCGGTCGGCTCGATCGCGCCGTGGCCGACGCCGCGAAGCAAACTCTCGGGCATCTCGGCCGGGCTCGCCTGACCGCGCTCCGCGACCTGCTGATCGCGTTCGCTCCACCCCAAACCTCGGACCCCCAATGACACATCGGTCTCGCTTCTCCGCACTGCTGCTGCCGTTCGCGCTCCTGGTCATCGTCCCGAAGCACCCTCCGGAGGTTGTGATGTCTTCCGCCGAGCAAGAGCTCCGCACGTTGTTGACGAACTACGAAACGTCGTTGAATGCCGGCGACGCGGCCCGGATCGAACAGCTCTACGCCGAGGACGGCGTGTTCATGCCGGCGGGCTTCCCGACGGCGTCCGGCAGGCCGGCCGTTCGGGGTGCGTACGACGCGGTGTTTTCGAACATCCGGATCGCGATCCACTTTACGGTCGACGAGCTGACGGTCAAGGGCGATGTCGCGTACGCGCGCACGCACTCGGCGGGCACGGCCACCGTGGTGGCCACGGGAGCGAGCGGGCCCGAGCAAAATCGGGAGCTCTTCGTGTTCACTCGGGGCGCGAATGGCTGGAAGATCGCTCGCTACATGTTCAACAAGACATCATGACCCAGAGAATTCGCGTCGGCATCATCGGTGCGAATCCGGATCGCGGCTGGGCGGCACAGGCGCACATTCCGGCCTTGCAGTCGCTCCCGGATGACTTTGAGATCACGGCGCTGTCCACCAGCCGGCGCGAATCCGCCGACGCCGCCGGCACGCGCTTCGGCGTGCGGCGCGCGTTCGACAACCATCACGATCTCGTGAACAGCGCTGACGTGGACGTCGTCGCCATCACCGTGAAAGTGCCGCATCACTTCGAGCTGGCGACTGCGGCGCTCAACGCGGGGAAGGCCGTGTACTGCGAATGGCCACTCGGCAATGGCTTACAGGAGGCGGAGAAGTTGGCCGCTCTGGCGAAACAGCAACGCGCCCTGGCTGTGGCAGGGTTGCAGGCGCGCGCTGCGCCGGCAGTGCTCTACGTGCGCGATCTGATTCGCCAGGGGTACGTGGGTGAGGTGCTATCCACCACGCTGATCGGCTCGGGAATGGGCTGGGGACCGGTCGTAGAGCCATACAACGTGTATCTCAACGACAAGAACAACGGCGCAACGTTGCTCTCGATCGCCGTCGGCCACGCCGCCGATGCCCTCTGCTACTGCCTCGGCGAAGTCCACGAGCTTTCCGCGACGATGACGATGCGGCGTAAATCATTCTCGATCGCAGGGACCGGCGAGCGCAAGCCGATGCAGGCGGACGATCAGGTGGCCGTCGCCGGACTGCTCGAGGGCGGCGCCGCGTTCGCGATTCACTATCGGGGCGGGCGTTCACGCGGCACGAACTTCCTTTGGGAGATCAACGGCACCGAGGGCGACCTCCAGGTTACGGCCGACGGCGGCCAGGCCCAGATCTTTGACCTGACCGTCCGTGGCGGCAACGGCGCGCAGCCCTCCGTCGAGGTCCTGCCGGTGCCGCCGCAGTACCGGTTCTCGGCGCAGCGCGGCCCTGCCGCCAACGTCGCCCAGGCGTACGCTCATTTCGCCCGCGACTATCGCGAGGGAACGCATCTCTGCCCGACGTTCGACGATGCGGTCACGCGCCATCGGATGTTGGACGCGATCGAGACGGCGGCGGCAACCGGTCAACGGCAAACGACCAGTTCAGCCGAACGTCATGCGCGTTGATGTCACATTGATGCAGTCGCACCTCATTGGCTACTGCCACTCCAACAGAAAGCACGAGGTCTGGTATGGCTCTCGGTCTTCTCATCCTGCGGCTCGTTGTCGGCCTCACCATGACGGCGCACGGCGCGCAGAAGCTGTTTGGCTGGTTCGGCGGGTACGGTCTGAAGGGCACCGGTGGATTTCTGGAACAGCTCGGCTTTATCCCCGGGCGCCGGAACGCGCTGTTCGCCGGATTGGCGGAGTTTACCGGCGGGCTGCTCCTGGCGCTTGGCCTCGCCACGCCGCTCGCGGCAACCCTGATCATCAGCGTGATGTTCGTCGCGGTCGCCACGGTGCATGTGAAGCACGGCTATTTCAATCACAATCAGGGGTTCGAGTACAATCTGACGCTGGCCGCCGTGGCGCTCAGCCTCGCGATCATCGGCGCCGGTCCGGTCTCGCTCGATGCCGCGCTGCATCTGCCGGATGCGGGGCCGATCTGGGGGCTCGCCGCGCTGCTTGCGGGCGTCGTCGGTGGGTTGGTGCAGCTCGCCGGCCGTCGCGCTCCTGCGGCTCAGAAACCGAGTTAGCGCCCACTTCCGGGCACTCAGCGCGGTTCCAAGATTCCTTGCAAGCAAGGACGTCGGCACCTGCTTTTGGGCCGTTCTGCCTGCCCACCTGGCTAGTGGTGCGCTCGCACCGAGCAGTGCACGCTTCGAGAGCACACACAACTCTCGAACCACAGGTGATCACGTGACTGACTCTCGCTCCAGCATCGCTGCACTTTCCGACCAGCTCGCCGACGCCGTCGCCGCGGCGGGCGCGTCAGTTGTGGCCGTTCACGCCCGGCCGCGCCTGCCCTCAACCGGCGTGCACTGGAAGGACGGCGTCGTCGTGACGACCGATGGCACCGTGAAACAGGAAGAAGACATCGCCGTCACGCTTCCGGATGGCAAACGCATTCCCGCGACGTTTGTGGGCCGAGACCGCGGGACGGACCTCGCGGTGCTGCGCATTCCGCCTGGATCACTCGGCGTCGCCAAGCTCGGCGATCCTGCCGTGCTCCGTCCCGGCAATCTCGTGCTCGCCCTGGGGCGTCTCGACGAGGGTGGCGCGCGCGCCGCATTCGGTGCCGTCAGCGCGACCGGCGGCAAATGGCGCGCCTGGAAAGGCGGCGAGATCGATCGCTGGCTGCAATCGGACCTCACGATCTACCCCGGTTTCGG
>QHUE01000031.1 GCA_003221825.1 Gemmatimonadota bacterium | reverse complement strand
AGGTATTCGATCGGGCTCACGTCGATCTTGGCGTAGAGCTGAGGGGCAGGCATGCGTCCGGCGCCGGGGAAATCGGGCACACCGTCGGAGAACATGACGATGTTGAGCGGCGCCAGCACGAGGTTCTGGCGCTTGATGTGCACCGCGGTGCGCTGGAAGAAAGCATTGAAGTCGGTGATCGGATCGTCTTCCGGAAACCACGCGCGCAGGTCCGCCTCGATTTGTGCTGGAGTCTTCCCCGTGAGGTCCTGGATCGGGTGGAAGGTCTTCGGCTGTCCGACGCGCTCGCCGCCAAGCGAGCCGACGAACACGTCGGTGGTCTGCTTCAGACCGCCCATTGCGTTGATATGTCCGTAGATGTACAGCGCCGCGTAGCGGAGCGCGTCGTCGAACTGACCGCTCTTGCGGAACGAGCCGGAGATGTCGAGGCCCACCACGAGCGTATTCTTCGGCGCTCGCGCGTTCGTGGGCGGCTGGCACGCGAACGCCACCAAGCCCAGCGCCAACAGCGCCGCGCGTTTCATCGCGCCACCTCACCGCTCACCCGCGCGGGGAAATGCGACGCGGCGAGCACGTCCTCGATCGATTTGAACGGCAGCGTGAAATGCCCGCGTCCCGTGAAGACCACGAAGGCGAAGTTGAGGCCTGCCGCCACGACCTGGAGCACGGGCAGGGACATGAGCTCGAACACCTCACGCGCTTCCTTGCGGAACCACTCGCGCTCGGCCTTCAGGGCGCTGATCGGTCCCTTCCAGTAGTCCGCCATCGACGGCGTGCTGCCATGCGCGGCCGACCCCTCCACGGCAAACGCCTGGCGCCCCAGCAGGCCGATCAGCGCGGGCGCGCCGAACCGGCCGAACAGGAACCACGTCATACCGCGGACGCCGACCCACCCGAAGAATGCGAGTCCGATCGTGCCGAACACACCCAGCTGAATGCCCTGTTGCGCCAGCCACGGCGTCATCGCATCCACGAGCTCACGATAGAGGAACAGGACTTCGAACATCGCCACCGCGATTTCGACCAGAATCATGAAGATGATGTTGCCGGTCTGCCGCGCCTTGACGGCTTCATTCAGCACGTGAATACACGCGAAGCTGCCGGCGATGATGATCGCGAGGAAGATCCAGAGAATCACGATCAGCGCGAAGCCGTTGACCTCGTATCCCGTGAGGTCCGCGAGCAGCTCGCTCATCGTGGGCCGCAACGTGAACGTGAAGATCGTCGCCTCGACCGCCGACCAGACGATCAGCAGGAAGAATGCCGGCCAGGGAACCCCCGGGCGGCGCGACGTCGCGTCCAGCACCGCCAGCGGCGACGTGACCGCGCCTTTCAGGGTGCCCCAGACGAGCTGCACGCTCGTCTTGATCAGTCCCCACACCCAGCCCACCAAGACGACCAGGAAACGCACCATGCCGGCCCAATAGAACCACACCATACGCAACGTATCCCACCACGCCATGAGGATCGATTGCAGCAGGGTGACCGACCGCGCCAGCCTGAAGGGAATCGTATAGAGCGCGACCATCGTGCCCCAGATGCCGGCGATCAGCGCGGCCGCGGGCAGCAGCAGGAGAATGGCGGTGCCGGCGAGCCTCCAGAAGTTGTCGCCCTGGAGCACGTAGCCGAGCACGCGGTTCTGGAACGGCACGATCCACGCCAGCCCAGTCATCACCCAGTCGAACAGCTGCGAGAGGATGAAACTCCACTGCTGGGTCTGCGCCGCGGTGTCTTGCAACATCGGAAGAGCCCTCCCATGGGATAGGACGGCGTTGGGTTCGAGGCGGGCACATTGTTATAAAACTGGACCGGACAAGTCAAGCAAACGGGGCGTGACGAGCATCACGGGAGCCTTGCGACTTGCGTAAAATGCCCATGAAAGGCTAATCATCTGGCGTGCCGGATGACCCGAAACGCCTGATCGTCGTGGGCGACCGTGTCCTGATCGCTCCCGAGGAGGGAGAGGAGCGGACCAACGTCGGCCTGTATTTGCCCGCGTCGGCCATCGAAGGGCGGCAGGTGCAGGGCGGGCGCATCGTCGCCACCGGTCCGGGGACGCCGATGCCCGAGCCGGCGAGCATGGATGAGGAGCCCTGGAAGATTCACGGCGCCGAAGTGAAGTACCTGCCCACGCAGGCGGAAGCGGGGGATTACGCGTTGTTCTTCCGCAAGGCCGCCGTCGAAATCACGTTCGAGGAGAAGACGTACCTCGTCGTGCCACAGGCGGCGATTCTCGTCCTCGTACGAGGGAAGCATGGCTGACATCGGGTGGGCACGCAGTCGCGGCAATCGGGCGGAAGGGCAGGGGCTCCGGCGCGGCGCGTGGTATCGCGTCGTCGAGAATCCGCAAAAGGACTATGTGGTCCTCGATGTGCACCACGTGGAGATTCGGATTCCCAAAGGCGATGTCGAGATCCGCAGTGAGCGGCCCAACGCGTGGAGCGTCGTGCGGGAGCCGCACCTGGTGTGTCCCGGTTGTCACGCCCGCACGGTCATTCCCGAAGGTCGCAAGGATGCCAAGTGCCACGAATGCGGCCGGACTTACGCGATCGACTGGAAGGACTCGGGCTAGAGCTCCGGTGGGACGTAGGGAGTCGGCGCCGGAGCCTTCATTTCGGGGTTCGCCTGCCGCTCGCAGAGATGCTCGAGTAGTTCGATCTGCCGTTTCTGAATGTGCCAGAGCTCGTGCCACTGCTTGAATCGCAACGAATCCAGTTTGTCGTGTAGATCCCGGATTTCAATCTCCGCCATCAAGTTGATCTCGTAGTCCTGATTCGCCTGCATCCGGTCTTTGTGCGCCTGGCGGTTCTGGCTCATCATGATCACCGGCGCCTGGAGCGCGGCGAGCGTCGAGAGCACGAGGTTCAACAGAATGAAGGGGTCGTGATCTTCGAGACCACCGAGTGCTCGAGCTCCGACAGCTTCTGATACTCGGCCTCGAGATAGGTCACGAACTTCTTGGCCCGATACTGCTCGAGGCAGTTCGCGCAGATCCCCCGCTTCGCTTCCCATTCCGGCCGATCCTTCTTGATCAGGTCGAGGATCCGGTTCTCCAACTTCTGGGGGGACGCGAGCGTGCGACCTTCCACCAGGGCAGCGCACAACGAACAGTTCACCTTGGGCATGCGGTGGTCTCCTAAGGCTGCAACGCGGGCAGCTGCATATGCAGATTGTGCACGAGGAACGCCCAGCGGTCGGTCTGCTCCTCGATCACCTTCGCGGTCGGCTTGCCGGCGCCGTGTCCGGCCTTCGTCTCGATGCGGATCAAGACCGGCTCGGCGCCGCCCTGCGCGGCCTGCAGAGTCGCGGCGTACTTGAATGAGTGGCCCGGCACAACGCGATCGTCGTGATCGGCCGTCGTAATGAGCGTGGCGGGATACTGCGTCCCCAGCTTCATGTTGTGAATCGGTGAGTACCGATAGAGAAACGGGAACTGCCCCACGCTGTCGGCCGACCCGTACTCCGTGACCCACGCCCACCCGATCGTGAACTTGTGGAAGCGCAGCATGTCCATGACACCCACGGCGGGCAGCGCGGCGCCGAAGAGCTCGGGGCGCTGATTGAGCACCGCGCCGATCAGCAGCCCGCCGTTCGAGCCGCCGCCGATCGCCAGCTTGGGCGGCGACGTATAGCGCTCGCCGATGAGATACTCGGCGGCCGCGATGAAGTCGTCGAACACGTTCTGCTTGCGGTCCAGCATCCCCGCCTGATGCCACTCCTCACCGTACTCTGAACCGCCGCGCAGCACCGCCTGGGCGTACACGCCGCCCATCTCGAGCCAGGCGAGCACGCCGATCGAGAAGCCGGGCGTCATGTTGACGTTGAAGCCCCCATAGCCGTACAGGTACGTCGCGTTGGAGCCATCCTGCTTCAGCCCCTTCTTGTAGGTCAGGAAGATCGGCACGCGCGTGCCGTCCTTGCTGTGATAGAACACCTGGACGGTTTCGTACTTCGAGGGATCGACAGAGATCTCCGGTGCCTTGAAGATCGTCGACGTGCCGGTGGTGAAGTCGTGCCGGAAGATCGTCGTCGGATAGAGAAACGACGTAAACGCGTAGAACATCTCGGTGTCGCCAGGCTCGCCGGTCACCTGGACGATCGAGCCGAGCGTGGGGAGTGCGACCTCGCCGGCCGGCTTGCCGTCGAGCGCGAAGAGACGGAGCTGCGAGTAGGCGTCGTGCAGATACCGCACGGCGAAGGTGTGGTGGACGATCTGCGACCCTTCGATCACGTCGGGAGCCTGGGGCACCACTTCCTTCCAGGCGGGCTGCTCCGGCCGGCGAATGTCGACGGCAACGATGCGGCCGCGGGGCGCGGCGTTGTCGGTCTGAAAGTAGAAGGCCGGCCCGGTGTTGCCGACGAAGCCGTACGAGGCGTCGAAGTCATCGAGCAGCCGGACGACGGGCGCGTCGAGCCGCGGATGCGTGGGACGCCCTAGGTCCTGATAGTAGATGCGATTGCGCCGGTCGGTACCTAGCCAGACGGTGTAGACCGCATAGCGTCCGTCGGCACTGACCTCCACCCCGAAGCCCCAGTCGGGATGATCGGGCCGTTCGTAGATCAAGCGGTCGGCCGATTGATCGGTGCCCAGCTTGTGGTAATAGACCTTCTGGTTGTGATTGACCTCGAGCAGCGCATCGGCGCCGGCCGCGGGCTCGGGGTAGCGACTGTAAAAAAAGCCTGCGCCGTCGTGCGTCCACGCGGCGCTGGAGAACTTGATCCACTTGAGGTGGTCGGCACGGTCCTGGTGCGTCGCGACATCGCGCACGCGGAATTCCTGCCAGTCGGAGCCGCTCCCCGAGGTGCCATACACCATCGTCTTGCCGTCTTCGGCAAAAGCGAGGATCGAGAGGGCGACGGTGCCGTCCGCCGACAAGGTGTTCGGATCGAGCAGGACCTCCGGCTCGGCAGCGAGCGAGCGTTGCGTATACAGGACGGACTGGTTCTGCAGCCCTGAGTTCTTGAAGAAGAAGTAGCGGCCACCCTTCTTGAACGGCGCGCCGTACTTCGGATAGTCCCACAGCTCGGTCAGGCGCCGACGGATCCGCTCGCGCTCCGGGAGCCGCTCCAGATACGCAAACGTGACGCGGTTCTCGGCCTCCACCCAGGCGCGAGTTTCCGGCGCGTCCACATCCTCGAGCCAGCGGTAGGGGTCGGCGACCTTCGTGCCGTGGTAGTCATCCACCACGTCGCCCTTGCGGGTCGGAGGATATGTCACGGTTTGTACCAGCATGAGCGTCGTGAAGAGGAGAGGAATCATGACGCGTAAACGTGCCCCGAGCCGCGCTTTTGGGGTAGGGGGGCGCGCGCCCGAATGCTGCTACGTGAGACGTGTCGACGTTCGCCGGTGGCCTGGATGCAGCGCGCGCGATCCTCGCGGAGCGATTCGGCCACGCGCGGTTCCGCGTCCATCAACTCAAGGTGCTGGGCCCGCTCCTCGCGGGGCGCAACGTGCTCGCCGTGCTTCCCACCGGCGCGGGCAAATCGTTGTGCTATCAGGTGCCGGCGCTGCTTGGCGGGGGCCTGACGCTCGTCGTGTCGCCGCTGATCTCGCTGATGCAGGACCAGGTCGGCGCGCTGCGACGGCGCGGGATCGCGGCGGCCTATGTCAACAGCCAGCTCGACCAGGGCCAGCGCCGCGTCATCCTCGATGCCGCGACAGGCGGCCGGCTCGCGCTGCTGTACTGCGCCCCAGAGCGCCTGGCGTCACTCACGAGGCGACTCTGTGCCGCGCAAACGCCGGTGGCGTTGGTGGCAGTCGACGAGGCGCACTGCATCACTGAATGGGGCAACGAATTCCGCCCGGTCTACCGCCGCCTGGGCGTGTTCCGTTCGCTCCTGGGACGGCCGCCGACCATCGCGCTGACCGGAAGCGCCACGCCCGCGGCTCGGGCCGACATCCTCCACGTGCTGCGCATGCCCGATGCCCACGTTGTCGTCACGTCATTCGATCGGCCGAATCTCTGTTTCGGCGTCCGGCGAGTGCGGGACGACCGCGAGCGGTTCGCCATCATCCGCGCACGGGTCCGCGGGGCGACAGGCGCCTCACTCATCTACACTCCCACCCGGCGGCTGACGGAGCTGGTTACCCGCGCGCTGCTGCGGACGAGTGTGCAGGCCGCTCCGTACCACGCCGGCCTGACCGCGAGCACCCGCAGGCGCGTGTTGCGGGCGTTTCTCGCCGATCAGGTGCGCGTGATCGTTGCGACGAGCGCGTTTGGTATGGGAATCGACAAGCCCGATGTCCGTCTAATACTCCATTGGGGGCCGCCGCCGACGCTCGAGGCGTACTACCAGGAGGCCGGCAGGGGCGGCAGGGACGGCAGGGCAGCCGAGTGTCTCGTCCTATGGCGACCAGAGGACTTCGATTGGGGCAACATCGCGCCGGCGATGCGGCGCTACGTTGAGATGCAGCGTTGCCGGCGGAGGGTTTTGTTGGAGTACTTCGGGGAGCACGTTGGTTTTTGTTCGGGGTGCGACGTGTGCGGCGTTTCAAGGCGTGTCTCCTTTCATCAATAAGGGACTAGATGTGCTGCAAGGCCTGGGGGAATCCCTAGCACCGCGGCGTGCCGCAAAAACGCCCTATCGTGCCCCAAAAACGCCCTAGCCGACGCGTGACGCAGGTCACACTTTTGCCGTCCACGCGGGAAGGAATGCCTTCGTCGTGCGACTCTTTAGTGGACCGCGCTGCACCGTGCGCGCGCCGTGATCACGGTGCTGATTGTGTCCGACATCCGCCTGTATCGAGACGGCTTGGCGGAAGTGGTCGCGCGGCAAGCGGGATTCCAGCTGGCAGGGACCGCAGCCGATGGCGAGGCGGCTCTGGCGTGTTTGCGATCCCGACATCCTGACATGGTGCTCGTCGACATGGCCATGGCCGGGAGTCCGAGTGTCGTCCGCGCCATTCGTGAACTGACTCCGGACGTAAAAGTCGTCGCCCTTTCAGTCGCCGAGACCGAGGGCGACGTCTGCGCGTGCGCTGAAGCCGGGGTGACCGGTTACGTTGCGCGCGACGCATCGCTCAGTGACCTCATTACAACCCTCGAAAGCGCCGAGCGGGGTGAAGCGCTCTGCTCGCCCCGAATGGCGGGAAGTCTGCTCCGTCGGCTCGCCGAGCTCGCGAGTGCCCAGCCCCTGGGTGCTTCCTCGACGCATCTCACGCCGCGCGAGCTGGAAATCCTGCGCGTGCTCGCTGAGGGTCTGGCAAACAAGGACATCGCGCGGCGCCTGGGCATTGAAGTGGCGACGGTGAAGAATCACGTCCACAACATTCTCGAGAAACTCCAAGTGCATCGGCGCGGAGAGGCAGCCGCTTGGGCTCGGCAACTCCAAACACGACGGATTTCGGGATCCATGTGCTGAGGTCGCGCGCGGCCACTGCCGCTCGAAGGGGGAGGGTTCACACATGTCCGCCGAGAACCTTACCGCGGACACCTATTTGACGGAACGACTCGCGCAATACCAGAACTGGTACGACAAGAAAGCCGTCGCCTGTACGACGTCGGTACGGTGCTCGTCACCTCATCAGTTTGCTCGTCGTCCTCTTTGTCTCCCTCGAAAGTGTGTTCCACTATCGTGAGCAATGGAAGAATGACGGGATTGCAACGGCAAACTCGGCGACACTCAATGCCATGACCCTTGCCGTCCGCGCGCGCTGGCTCGATCAGCTGCTGTGGAGAGAGAGCCGGGCCGACGCCGCGCGCGATTGGTACTACCGACTGCGCCTCACCACGATCATCGGTGGCGTGCTGCTGCCCGCGTTGGTGAGCGTGGGCGAAGTCAAAGGGTTCCCCGGCGCCACTCGCTGGGTGGCTTTCGGTCTCAGCCTCTTGATTGCCATCAGCGCCGCGATCGAGGAGTTCTTTCACTTTGGCGAGCGGTGGCGCAGTTATCGTGAGACCGTGGAACGCCTGAAGAGCGAGGGCTGGCAGTTTCTCCAGCTCGGCGGTCAGTACCGCCGGGCTCGGACTCATACCGATGCCCTTCCGCTCTTCACGGCCCGAGTAGAGGAGATCATTCAGCGCGAAGTGGAGCACTACGTCACCAGCGTCGCGGCTGAGCAGCACGAGGAAGCGAAGCCGGCGGGCGAGGCGCCTGCGGTCAAGGGGGAAGGAGACGTCGCCCATGGTGTGTCCTAGATGCGGCAATGCGAATCCGGAGGTCGCGCAATTCTGCGGCAAATGCGGCACCGCACTTTCGTCTCGTCCTCAGCCTGCCGACCCTCCCGTTCCCAAGTCAGGCGTCTCTTCGGAGATGAAGGTCGGCATGATCATCGCGTCGATCGTGATCCCCGTGGTGGGAGTCATCATGGGAATCGTCTATATGAATTCGCCCGATCCCGACAGGAAAGCGGCGGGCCGCACCTGGCTCCTGATTGGCGTGGTCGCCTTCGTGATCTACTGCATCTTGAGCGGCGCGTTAAACAATCTCATGCAAGGAAATACATAGGGACCTTCGCTTCCGATGGCATCGCTCGCGCACCTCTTCGCATGGACGTGCCACCAACTGCCGGAGCGCTCGCCGCAGTTCGATGGCCAGGTCTTCCCGCTGTGTTTCCGGCTGGCGGGGCTGTACCTCGGCGTGTTCGCCTCCTTCGTTTCAATCGGCGCGCTCGGGTCCAGGGACAAGCGGGTGTCCGTGCAAACCGGCAGCGCGGTGAGCGCGCTGCTGCTCCCGCTACTCATAGACGGTTGGGGAAATACGCTCCACCTCTGGAGCACGGGTGGGCCGCTGCGCGCCCTCACCGGTGTAAGCGCAGGGATCGCGCTGCCCCTGCTGCTCCTGACGCTTAGTACCGACCGTCCGCACGCCAGGATACGTTGGATCGGCGCGGGTGACGCGGTGGTTCCGTCGCTGCTCGGACTCGCGCTCCTGGGATGCTTGCTGCATCCCGGTTCCGGGGCGGTCTTCGTGGCGCTCGCGCTCGCCGCGGGCGTCGGTCTTGTGCTGTTGGTCGCCAACGTGATCTGGGCGATCACGCCGCTCCCGCGCAGCCGAGCCGCGCGAAGGAGTGCCCCCTGACCGATCCGACGCTCACCAAGAGCCACCTGTTCATCAGTTACTCGCGCCGCGATAGCGACTTCGTGGATCGGTTGATCGAGGCCCTGGCCGGCAAGGGCCTGCGCACCTGGGTCGATCGCAGCGCGATTGTCGGCGGCGCGGTCTGGAAGGCCAGCATCACGGAAGCGATCCGCGACTGCGTCGCCTTTCTCATCGTGTTGTCCCCGAACTCGAGCGGCTCGGAGAACGTGCCGAAGGAGCTGACCCTCGCCGAGCGGCATCAACGGCCGATCATACCCGTCCGGTGTGAGGACTGCGCACTGGCGCCGGCTATGGAATACGACCTCGCCGAGCTGCAGTTCGTCGATTTCTGCGGCAAGCAGTTTGATGAGGCGATCGGGGAGCTGATTCGGGCGATTGGCGACGAGAAGGCGAAAGAGGTGCGACGCTCGAGCGGCGGGCAAACGTCCCAGCTGCAGTTCTGCATTCACTGTGGCGCACGGATTCCGGCCGGCAATGTGTTCTGTATTCGGTGCGGCGTGCGGCTCGAAAGATAGGGGGCGCCATGGCCGATATTTGCTCCGAGGCCCAGTTGCGGGCATTCCTGCCCGCGGCGGAGCGGCTGGAGGTGTGGTGCCCGGCGCTCAACACCGCGATGGAGCGCTTCCAGATCAATTCCGCGGCGCGCGCGGCCGCGTTTCTCGCGCAGGTCGCGCATGAGTCGAGCGAGTTCCACCATGTGCTCGAG
>QHUE01000030.1 GCA_003221825.1 Gemmatimonadota bacterium | reverse complement strand
TTCCTGTCCCTGGCCGGCTGGCTGTTCGCGACGTATGAGACGGCGCACGCCGCCGCGAGCAGCGGCACGCGCGCGACGTTCGCGCTGATCGTCGACCTGCTGTATCGCATCCTGTTTGCGGCGTTGATCGTCCGTGTGATCGCCGCGTGGTTCGGCATGTTCCGCTACTCGCGCTGGGTGCGGCCGGCTTACATCCTGACCGACTGGATCGTCGAGCCGATCCGCCGCGTGCTCCCGCTCGTCGGCGGGTGGGATCTCAGCCCGCTCGTGGCGATGTTCGCGCTCAGCATTCTGCGGCAAATCCTGCTTTCGGCGCTGAGTCCCTGACGGCGCGGCTCGTCGTGCACATCGTGCCACGCGCCCGGGCGACCGCGGTCGCGGGACGTCATGGCGACGCACTCAAGATCAGGGTCGCGGCTCCGCCGCTGAACGGCGCCGCCAACGAGGAGCTGATCCGCTTTCTTGTCTCGCGGCTCGGCCTTCCGCGTAATGCGATTACGATCACCGCAGGTCAATCCGGCCGGCGCAAGACGGTATCGATTACCGGTATGGAATCGGCGACGGCCCTTCGCATCCTGGAGGGTGGATGAGACTCCTCAAAGCGCTCGTCAGCTTCATCGTCGGCACGCTGGCCGGCGCGCTCGGCAGCAAGCTGTTTGGTCCCTTCGGGGCGATACTGGGGTTCATCGCGGGTGCGCTGGCGGCGTGGTGGGTCGCGCAGCGGATGGCGTTCTTCGAATGATCAATGATCAATGACCAATGATCAATGATCATTGATCATTGATTATTGATCATTCGCTCCCGCTCCTGGATTCTCTGCTGCATATCGGGGTAGGCGCTGCCCAGCTGTGTGAGCACGGCGCGCGCCGAGTCCGGCTTACCGGCCACGACGTAGGCATCCGACTTGAGAAAACCGATGCGGAGCTGGAGCCGGCGATCATCCGCTCGCGCGGTGAACAGCGCCAACGCGTTGAGGGCCGCGCGGCCCTCGTGTTTGTCGCGCAGGAGCGACTCGATCGCGAGGAGCCGCACGTTGGTATCGTTGGGGAATTCCCGTTCGAGCTGGGTGAAGAGCGCGGCCGCACGCGCACTGTCGTGCTGGGCGCGCGCCTGCTGCGCCGCCTGGTAGAGGCCGGCGAGAAAGAGCCGCGTCACGTCCGCCGTGTCAGCTGAGCGCGTACCGACGCCACCCGCGTAGCTGTAGACGAGATCGCCACCGCGATCCGCGGCCTTCACCACCGCGGCGAAGCCGAACACCCCCACGACGGCAGAACTCCACAGCGCGATCCGCGCGACGTTGACCCGGCGCCGGTGTGCTACCAGCGCCACAATCTCCAGTAGTGCGACCATCAGGAAGACGTTGCGAGCCCACACGCCCGCATCTTCGTGATCGCCAACCGCCTGTCTGGCTCCCGGAATACGCTCGACCGGCCCGTGCGCGTCCAGGCCGGAGTGCACGGCCAGGAGGGCGGCGACGGCGCCGAGCAGCAGGAGCGTCGCGGCCGCGGGCCCGCTGAAGGGGGCGCGGCCCGTGAGGGAGACCCAGCGGAAGATCACGCCGAGGATGAGCAGCGCGATCGTGAAGTGGACGATGATGGGGTGGTAGGCGCCGATATTTGGCATATCGGAATGTCCGATGTTCAATGACAAATGTCCAATGATCATTGATCACTGGACATTGGGTCATTCGCCCGCTACCGCGGGCGCACGGCGTCGCGCACGATGTCGTCCACCGCGAACTTGATGAACTCCGCGCGCTTCTCGCGCCGGCGCTGGCTCTCGGCGCGGACATCGGCGAGCCGCCGCTCGATATCGGCCACCTCGAGCGCCCGCAGCTGGTCTTCGAGATCAAAGTGCTGCGAGATCAGGGTCTCGATCTGATTGCGGATCGCCGGTCGCCTTGATTCGGATGCTATCCGATAGGCGCGCTGTTGGGCTCGTGCATTTGCTTCCAGCCCAAACATCTTACCGACGAGCTGCGCACGGACGCTGTCGCGCCGGTTCAGTTTCTGAACCATGTCGAACTGGACTGTGAGTTGCGCGACCTCCATCCAGTATTGGTCTTGCGACGGAGGACTCGAAACCGGTACGCCGTCCACCACGATGATCGGCTGAGTCTGCCCGGCTGTGGCCTGCTCGCGGAGCGAGTCGAGTCCGTTCACGCGCTCGGGAGCGACCAGCATGAGAAATGCGCGGGCGGCGGCCTCCGCTTCGCGTGGCCGCTGTTGCATGATTTGCTGCACCTGCATCTGCATCGCCTGGGGATTGGGCATGTCCTGAGCCGCGCCCGAGGACGCAGCCAGCAGCCCAACCACACCAATCACAGCGCTAATTCGGCAGGCCATAGTACCGCTCCCGTTCGAGTCGAGTGAGTTGCGCATCAATGTCAGCCATCGGCTTACCCCCGGTCACGTACCCGGCCGTCGCCGACCACGTCGTCGTGGGCGTCCAGTGCTCCGCCGCGGCGGGTGCCGGACCCTGTCTCGTCATCACGACCCCCGCGAGCACCGCGGCAGCCGCAAGCCCGACCGCGATCCACCTGTTCACCGCGCGGCGCCGCGGCAGCCGTGCGACGTCCAGCGCGACGCGACCGCGCTCGAGCTCGGCGAGCGTCGCGCCGCACCCGCGGCAGGCGGCGAGGTGGGCCTCGATTTCTGCCGCGCGCGGTCCCGGCAGCTCGGCGTAGGCCAGCAGCAGCAGTTCGTCGTCGGTCGGATGATTCATCGATAGCTCTCCAGGGCCGCGCTGATTCGAGCGAGCGCGGCGCGCATTTGCGTCAGCACTGTGCCGAGCGGCCGGTCCAGGCGATCGGCGATCTGCTGGAACGTGAGACCGCGCTGTTGTCGCAATTCCACCACCTGCCGCTGCACCGGCGGGAGATCGTCCACGGCGCGGCGGACCGCGGCCCGGAGCTCGTCCTCCAAGAGGGGAGCGTCGGCGGCAGCGGCCAACGCGGGCTCCCCGGGATCGAGAGCCAGTGCGGCCCGGCGCCGCACCAGCTCGCGGCGTAAGTGGTCGCGCCAGACGTTGGCGGCAATGCGGAACAGGTAGCCGCGGGCGTTGCCGTTCAGCGACAGCCGTGGCGCCGCGCTCACCAGCCGGGCGGCCACTTCCTGCAGCAGATCCGCCGTCAAATCGTCGTCCCGGCAGCGCGCCCCCAGGAAGTTTCGGAGCGCCGGTTCGTGCTCGGCGAAGAGTCGGTCGGCCGAGATGATGGCCATGGTTACCTAAGAGTACGTGCGAAGAGGGTTATTATTTTCCCTTGTGACTACCACCTTCCGCGCGCTCCTGGATGACGGCCGGGTCCACGTCTTCGACGGGGCCATGGGCACAATGCTGTACGGCAAGGGCTTCTTCCTGAACGTCTGCTACGACGAGTTGAACTTGAAGCAGCCGCGGCTCGTGCAGGAGGTGCACGCCGAATACGTGCGCGCCGGTGCCGAGATCCTCGAGACCAACACTTTCGGCGCCAATCCGCTGAAGCTGAACAGTTACGGGCTCGCCGACGAAACGGAGAAGATCAATCGCACCGCCGCCGAGCTGGCGCGCGGGGCGGCCGGCGGCAAGGCGAGCGTCGTGGGCGCGATCGGCCCGCTCGGCATCCGCATCGAGCCGTTCGGCCCCACGTCGCAGCTCGAAGCCGAGGCGCTCTTCGCCCGGCAAGTCCAGGGGCTGCTCGCCGGCGGCGTGGACGGCTTCATCCTCGAGACCTTCAGCGACATGGACGAGATGCACGCGGGCCTTCGGGCCGTGCGCGCCGCGTCCGACCTGCCGGTCGTCTGCCAGATGACGATCGGCACCGACGGACTCACTTACTACGGCACCGACCCCGACACGTTCACCAAGCAGCTCGCGGCGTGGGGCGCCGACGTGATAGGCGTGAACTGCTCCGTCGGACCAGCGGGTGTCCTCGACGCGGTCGAGAAGATGGTCAAGGCAGCCGACAAGCCGATCTCGGGGCAGCCGAACGCCGGTCTCCCCAAGGACGTTGGCGACCGCAAGATCTACCTCGCATCGCCCGAGTACATGGCGAGCTACGCGCGCCGGATGATCGAGGCAGGCGCGCGGTTCGTGGGTGGCTGCTGCGGCTCGACCCCCGAGCACATCAAGAAGATTCGCGATTACGTCGCGAGCGTCGTGCCGTGCCAGCCGAGCGTGGTCGTGTCCCGCGCGCAGGTCCAGGCGCCGCCCGATGTGACGCCGGTGCCGCTCGCCGAGAAGTCGCGCTGGGGCGCGAAGCTGGCGCGGGGCGAAATCGTGACGAGCGTCGAGATCGTGCCGCCCAAGGGCATCGATCCGAAGCCGATGCTCGAGCAGTGCCGCGCCTTGAAAGCCGCGGGCGTGGACGCCGTCAACGTGCCCGACGGCCCGCGCGCGCAGAGCCGCATGGGCGTGCTGCCGTCCGCGCTCCTGATCGAGCGCGAGGTCGGGATCGAGACTGTCATTCACTACTGTTGCCGCGACCGCAACCTGCTCGGCATGTTGTCGGACATCCTCGGCGCGCACGCGGCCGGGCTGCGCAACATCCTGATCATCACGGGCGATCCGCCGAAGATGGGGCCCTACCCTGAGGCGACGGCGGTTTTCGATATCGACTCGATCGGCCTGACGAATCTTGTGTATCGCCTGAACCAGGGGCTCGATCCCGGCAACAATCCGCTCGGCGGCGCAACCCGGTGGGCGATCGGCGTCGGGGTGAACCCCGGCGCCGGCGACCTGGACCGCGAGCTGTCGCGGTTCGCCTGGAAGGTGGACGCGGGCGCCGAGTTCGCCGTGACGCAGCCGGTGTTCGACGTTCGCCAGCTCGAGGCCTTCCTCAAGCGCGTCGAGCAGTTCAAGACGCCGATCGTCGCCGGGGTCTGGCCG